>NZ_JAANBJ010000029.1:0-60213 GCF_011394325.1 Staphylococcus sp. 11007852
TACGCCATCGGATGGTCTACCCGGTCGATGACCGGTAAGTCATCAATGTTACCTAGACCCAGTTGTTGTAAGTTGGGTAATGTTTGGTCAAAACCTTCTAATGTGTGACGGAGTGTATGTGACCCTTCGTCTCCAAATTTGTGGGCATCAGGCGCTTCACCAATTCCCACAGAGTCCATTACGATTAAATGTACGCGGTTAAATGTTGCCATTGTAACCCCTCCTTTTGTCTGATGCTTGCTTAGTAGTCTGAATCGGATTCTAAACCTTGCATAATTTGAACACCTGCACTCGCACCAATACGTGTCGCACCGGCATCAACCATTGCTTTGAAATCGTCTAAGTTACGTACACCGCCGGACGCTTTCACTTCAAGTGCATCGCCTACTGTTTCTTTCATTAACTTCACATCTTCCACTGTAGCGCCACCACCTGCGAAACCTGTCGATGTTTTCACAAATGTCGCTTGTGCTGCTTTTGATAATTCACATGCTTTCACTTTCTCGTCATCTGTTAATAATGTCGTCTCAATAATGACTTTAACTGTTTTACCTTGTGCAGCTTTCACGACCGCTTCAATATCTTTTTGAACATCATCATAACGACCATCTTTTAATGCGCCGATGTTGATCACCATATCAATTTCATCAGCCCCATTCTCAATGGCATTCGTCGTTTCGAACGCTTTCACCTCAGGTGTATTCGCGCCAAGTGGGAAACCAATCACAGTACATACAAGTACATCTGAATCTCTTAATTTTTCATGTGCATACGCAACATGTGTAGGATTCACACAAATCGATTTGAAGTGATAGCTTTTCGCTTCGTCAATAATCTTGTCGATTTGCGCGCGTGTAGATTCCGGCTTTAATAGTGTATGATCAATATATTTTTCAAAATTCATATTCAAACTCCTTTAACTTTCTTTACTAACTTCCGATTTTGTCCATCTATTCAATATTACAAATAATGCTAGACCCACCAAACTCATCAAACCAAGTATAAACAAGATAACGCCAAAATGCGTTTCAACAGCATTATTTCCTGGGAAATTCAACGCTTTTAAATCAATTAAAGCAGCTGCGATTGCTATTCCGACTGAAACTGCCACGTTAATAATTAAATTGTAGAATCCAATTGCGACACCTGTCATATGAATATCAATAGTGCGAATCGTTTCGTTCAATAATGGTGCATACATTAACGCAAAGCTACCTGCAAAGAAGATCATCGAAATCACAAATATTGAAACGTGTTGACCTACAGTAAATGATGGTAAGAATAGGCTGAGTGCAATGAGAACAATTGCTGTAATCGTTGCTTGTTTGGATGTTAAGTAATTACCAATTTTCCCACTCAATGCCCCTGTAACCACTGCAACTAAATAACCTGGAATTAATAAGAGTGACGTTGTATCTAATTCAAAATGATAAATTTGTTGCATGATAAATGGGAATGTAAAAATATAGCCCAATTGAATCGCATACATGACAAATACAATAAATAAGAATGATGCATAGCGTTTGTTTTGGAAAAATGATTTATCCACTAGTGGATGTTTGGCATTTTTAATGTATAGCGCAAATACTGCTATGGCAATCAATGCGCCAATCATATATAACCAATTAAAGTTGGTGATAAATAACATCACTGTTGTCGCAATAGTTGCTACTAAAATCAATCCAATAAAGTCCAAATGGGCTTTATTTGTATTATTTTCTTTTGGTAATAATTTAAATAAAAACGGCAATGTAAATATCACAATTAATGCGATGAGAAACATGTTTGTCCAATGTAAATACGTTGAAATAAATCCACCAGACAATGTCCCAATAACAAGTGATAAAGAATAGCTACTCGTACTCAATCCAAGATATGTTTTCTGATCATCTTTAGATAAATACTTTGCGACATAAATGACATATAACGTTTCTGCTGCAGCAAGTCCTGCTGTTTGGATAATGCGTCCTGCCAATACGAGCGCAAATTGATGTTGGAAAATATAGCCAATAATTGACCCAATAATAATTAAAAATACACCATAAATAAATAATGTACGAATGCTAATGGCATCAGATAAAGACGCATACACCACTGCACCGATCCCAATTACTAGACCCGCAAGTGTCGCTTGCCAACTCACGGTCGTCACTGAAATATTTAAATCATCAGCAATTGCAACTGAAATGAGCTTAAATGAATTATCAATGACTAAACTGAAAACGAATAAAAATAGTAATATTGGTACAGCTCTTTTAACTTTGACATAATCCATCATGACTCACCTCTTATGCTAAAGAAAGTGCAATTTCAATCATATCCGTAAACGCACGTTCTCTTTCTTCTGGAGTCGTAAATTCTTCTCGAATTAAGTGATCGCTCACGGTAAAAATACCTAAAGCTTCAACGCCCGCATACGTGGCATTCATATAAAGTGCTGCAGATTCCATTTCAACACCTAAAATACCCATGCGCATCCAACGTTTTGATGCCGTCTCATCTGCGTTGTAGAAAATGTCGCTCGATAAAATATTCCCTACATGATATGTTGTTCCGTTGTCACGTGCTTTGGCTACGGCTTTTTCAAGTAAATGATATGATGCAATTGGTGAAAAATGTCCTGGTAATTGGTATTGATTGACGTAGTTTGAATCTGTTGATGCACCCTGTGCAATAATAACATCATACAAGTTAATGTGATCTTGCATCGCACCGCAAGAGCCTACACGGATTAATTTTTTACAGCCAAACGTATGAATTAACTCATAAGAGTAAATACCTATAGACGGAATCCCCATGCCTGACCCCATCACAGACACTTTCTTGCCTTTGTACGTTCCCGTATAACCAAACATATTACGTACCGTATTAAATTGTTGTACATCTTCTAAATACGTTTCAGCAATAAATTTTGCGCGTAATGGGTCCCCTGGTAATAACACCGTTTCGGCGATTTCCACGTCGTTCATCGGTTTAATATGTGGTGTTGCTTTCATAATAAAAACCCCCATTTATTTGTCTATATATTTGTCTATTTGTCTAACCACTTATATAATACATGATGTAGATAGCGCTTTCAACATGTAAAATATGACAACTTTTAGAACAACTTTCTCACTGCATTGCGTCTTACGCCCCCCTTAAACAATACAAAAAAGCCACACTGCTATTGCAGTATCGCTTCTTCATATTCCTTATTTATTTTATTCAAGAACGTTGTCTAATTTGTATGATCTGTTCTCACACGTGAGACGATGATTTCAAAACGTTCTTGTGGTAAATACCATTTATTAACTAAAATTGGGCTCGTGTGATTGCCATACACATTTTCAACAACAAGCCAACATGAAGGGCCGCCTTCAAAAACATGCTTATGATTTTTAAAGATAGGTGCTTTCGTAATCGAGTATTTCAAATCAGATTGATAGGCATTCATATAGACCGTTTCTTCTACAAATTGACACATTTGACGTTCACTTTGGGTATTAATTTTAAAAGTATCAATAACATTCACTGGAATAAATGTAAAACACAGTGCATCTGCATGGTTACTTTCATTATCTTTTTCAAAATAATAACGCTCCATCGCAATGACAGCAGAAGGATGATCTGTAAATAGATGGTTCGTATACTCGCTTTCTAAATCTACTCGATAGTTCAATGAACCTAACGTCATGGCGTGGCGTGACATTTGATGTAGCGGGTGTTCTAGCAAAGTCACACTTGATGCGTGATGTGCCCTCATTTGCGGAATGACAATGTGACCTTTACCACGAATACTTTCAATCACACCATCTTCAACGAGAATTTTAATCGCTTGACGTAGTGTCATTCGACTCACACCAAAACGCTCACACAATACTTTCTCAGTCGGGAGTGCTTGCCCTCCTGGAAACTTTCCCATTTGAATCTCTTCGAACAACGTATTATAAATGTTTAAAAACTTTGGCTGCGATTGTGTCACAAAACAACCTCCAATATTTTAACGTTTCCCTTTTTATCATACAATAAGATGATTCCAAATGGCATACATGTTTACAGAAAGTCAATGATTTCTAAAAGCCTGTCCCCCGAAATGCTAAAATCGTTCATCCTAAAAAGAAACCTGAAGCCACATCAAATGTGACTTTAATGGCAATCGTGACACCTACAATATTTTAAAAAGGCTTCAAAATTCATTAAAAGAATTCTGCAGCCTTTGTTAAAATGTGATATTTGATATATAACATCTTTCCGAACATATCAGATATATCCATAAATGCCTATGCCTTTTCCAGTTTTTCTTCTGTCTTTCTACCTAAAGATGGCATTTTAATCATGTGAACTAACAATATCACCGTAACAATATACAATGAGTATTCAATCACATTTAAAAATTGTTGTGCATATTTAAACGCATCGAATACATTTGAAATAAAAATATAGTCCCAAAACATGTGGAACAATATTGGGAAAATAATTTTTCGTGTATAAACATAGAGTACACCTAAGAAAAGTCCTATAGGAATCGACGTCACAGCTTGTAACGTTGCATCAGGTAATGGCAAGCCACCTACGACATTCTTCAAATGTAATAGCGCAAAAAGGAGTGCTGAAATCAAGACCGCATAGATTGGTTTCATATGACGTGCAAGTCCCCCAAGTAAAATCCCTCTGAATGCGCCTTCTTCCGCGATACCAATAATTAATGAACTCACAATCGGGAACAAATAAAGCGGTGTTACACTAAACGTTGCACCTGCAGTAATGAGTGCCAAAGCAGTCAATGTTACAAATGGAATAAATGGTAAGAAGTAGAAAAATGTTATCTCTGGTTTCGGTGTTTGAATTGAAAATGACGCTCTATGACGTAAACCATAAATACTTGTCATCAGAGCTAAAATGAAAAGGACTGCAATAAAGGCGAATAGGAAATTTTCAGTACCATATTCGATACCTAGCCCAAAATTCATAATACTCATACCTATACCTGAGACAATAAAATATGCAATGATGAACTTAGTGTGTTTTTCCATACGAACCACTCACTTTCTCTCTAAAATTTTTTTGAGTCTTGCTCTATTGGGAGATGCAGAACATGCATGCCTCGAATCAAACAAGACTTACTCATTTACATTATAAAACATTTATTTTTTATAAATTAAAAAATTAAGATGGATTTAAAATTAAATTAACCTTAAATGACTTATATATAAACATATAATAACCCGTTCATTACACTTGGAGCGTAATGAACGGGTTATTTGTATTTAATGTTTGATAGATGTGTCGCCACTTTTCGGCATAAGCGTTTGCACATGTCTCATTTTCCAAAGAATCCAAACGATAACGATAACTTCTAATACTACTGTGCCAATAAATAACATTGGTGCAAAGGATACGGAACCTAATCCGTTATTTAAGAAAACATAATCCCAAATGAAATGGAAGAAAATTGGATATAAAATATTTCGTGTATAAATGTACACAGCTCCTAAAAAGATACCCATCAATAACGTTGATAGCATTTGGTTCAAGACATCGCTCAACGTCACACCACCAAGAACATTTAATAAGTGCAACGCAGCAAATAAAACAGCTGATAAAAATACAGCATAAATCGGTTTCATGCGTTGGGCCAATCCACCTAAAATAATACCTCTAAACGCGCCTTCTTCTGCAATACCAATCAATATCGCATCAATCATTGGCAATACAAACATTAGACCTGCATTGGCATTATCTACTAAAGTGAAAGCACCAAGTAGCGTAATTGTAATAAAGGGTAAAATGAATAACCATCCGTGCCCACTTGCTGGCGCTAAAACGAGTGATGATTTATGACGCAATCCATAAATGACCGTCATTATAGCAAGTATTGCCATGAACGGCAAAAAGGTTTGTCCAAAATGTGCTGATTCATATGGGGTATTGAACACCTGTTTGGTTATAATCAAACCCAAACCCATGACAAACATATAAAACGCTAAAAATAAATAATGCTTTTTCATGTGCATCCCTCTTTCTTATTTTTTAATTATTTTAAATATGTGATTTTGCGCCATAACCATTCAAGTGGCCCCATCTTATAAAATTTCATATATATATTACATGCGACAATTTGCAGTACAACCACACCAATAATTAGAAGATAAACCTGACTTATCGTCATCGTACCGTATAATCTTAAAATGTAAAATACAAAGAACAAAATGACACTTTGCGTAATATATACTGTGAATCCTAATTTACCAACAGCCACCATAGGGTTTAACGCTTTTGCTGATTTTGGAAGCTGGCATAATAGCGTCACGAGGCAGAAATAGCCAATAGCCATAAACGTTCCACCGACAAACACAATTTGTGGTGCAATTGCAGAGCCTATCACATCAAATGATTGCATTTTAATGAAAATACCGATGGCTAAGGCCATCACACTGATTACCGAAATCACCTTCAAATGACGACGCATTTTATCGAACAACTCGAATCGATATGCCCATGTACCTAGCATAATAAATGGAAAAACGGTTAAAATACCTGCAAAGAAATTACCTATACTTAACATCGTGTTAACTTGGTTAAACTCATTCATATTCCATTTAATGATTTCCAAAATGTGTCCGCTTTGCAAAATTTCTGTCGTATGTGGATTGCGATTGAATGGAATTAACCTCGTCGCCTGCTCATTGAATAGCGATGACACGTACAGTAAGAAATTCAAAAGTAATAAGCCTATTGATATCATCAACGCATAACGACGATGAATAAATAAAAATGGTATAACGACTAATCCAAGCGTAGCATATGTGTGTAAAATATCACCATTGTATAAGAAATAACCGTGAATAAGCCCAAACGCTAGCATCGCAATAATACGACGATATAATACGATACCAGGTTTCATACCTTTATTGATCATATTGGTATACATAATCGCTAACCCTATACCAAATAAAAAGGCAAATATAGGATAGAAAGCGTTCTGTATAAACACTAAATTAAGTTGATATAAAAATTGACTCCAGGAATCTTTGTAGTAATGGAAAGGTTCATCAAAAACTGTAAAATAATGAACACCTAAAGCATTCATAAATAATATTCCAATTAAACTAATTCCTCGCATAACATCTAAGCTAAGAATTCTCTGTTTAATATCAATCAACTCTCTTTTTAATTAATTCTTGAAATCAATATTTCAAATCGTAACAATTACGGATTATACAACAATCCTTTTCTTTTCACAAACATTCATGAATTTAGAGAGACGAAACGGCATTGTAACTTCTGACTAAATGATTTAAAGTTCCACCAGCATGTCATGGTACGACTACTTGCAATCCCTCTTTAAACGCACAAGGCATATATGTCATTCGTGTTGACTAAGCTTTGGTTAAAATATGCGTTAAGCTAATTGGTACGCAGTAAAATCAATGTACTTACGATGATAATCCCTAGCTCACTATTAGTATAAAGTGTGAACTGACTTTAATAAAAAAAATTAAGAGAAATTTAAAATTAAATCTCCCTTAATTTAAATAATTTTTATAATTTAATTATATCATATATAACTAAGTAAACTAAGAAAATATGATTCAACTTTGCGCTAAAAGCATTCAAACGGTATTGCGCATTTGAGTGTTAAACATATGTTTTTAATAAAACCAATTCATCTTTTATAGGAATGCCCGACTCACTCAATTTTGGAATGTCAGGCTTTTTAGCTCTAGCAGTTTCTACAGCATTTGGTATCACATTGACAACCCTAAACCCTCGCTTTTGATAAAATCGTAATGCATCCAAATTGTCATTTGTGGTAATCACTTTTAACTTATGTTTTTGATATTGTTTTACAACATCATCCATCATGTTAATGAGACGTGTACCTACCCCTTTATTTTGCTCTGTACAATGTAGAGATATGATTTCGACATGGGCATCAAACACTAAAAACGTTAATATACCGATAATTTCATCACCTTCGATTGCAGCTAGTCCAGGTAATATATTCAAGTCATAATCTCCGGAAGATACCACCATCCTGCTCCCCCCGCAATAACAATGAAAAAATGCATGTTTATCTTCTTGGCTTAACGTATTTGTCTTGACGATATTCATGTTACACCTCACTTATTGATGAATTCCTATTGCTATATCATTTCCCCCTTTGAAATCATTTAATAGAAGGAATATAAAATTGCGCATTGTGTTGATCGAAAACAATTTGACTATAATCGAATGGCACACCCGTCTTTGTATAGAAAACTTGTTCATATCTAAGGGTAGGATCGCCTGTTTTATGATGCAGTAAATCCGCTTCTTCTTCCGTCAACGTGTCTACTTGAAAATAAATATCTGAATAGCCAATCTTTATTTTCAAATTTTCTTCCAAATATTGAAAGATTGATCCTTTAGCGATGTCTCCACTCATATAGGGCACTAATTTTTGACTAAAATAGGCATGTTCGATACACAAAACTACCCCATCGATATAGCGGACTCTTTTAACATAATAAACCGCATCATGCTCATTTAAATGCAATTGGTGCCGAATCTCTTCATTAGGATGTTTAATGTTTTGAACCTCAAGTACTTGGCTCGTGACAGTATGATGTTTTAAATCGTCTGTAAAACCATTACTTGTAAATAAATTAATGTATCCTGACCTTTTGGGACTTCTGACAAATATACCCCTTCCACGAGACTGATAGATATAGCCGTTTTTCTCTAACGTTTCAAGTGCTTTAATCACAGTACTCTTACTGACGCAATATTTCGTTTTTAATTGTTCGATATTAGGTAGACGGTCACCCGCTTGGTAAACGCCGTTTTCTAACATGCTACGAATCTGCTGTGCAATTTCTTCATACTTTAACATCAATATGCCTCACTCTTATTCATTTCTATATATTATATCATTAAAAACACCGTTTCATCATTGAACACGTTTTTACAAATTATACCGGTACATTTATAATGTATATGAACAAATAACTTTTGTAATGCTTAGATTTCAACACGAAAGGATGACGATGATGTCACAATTACCAAACAATTTTTTATGGGGTGGCGCGCTCGCTGCAAACCAATTTGAGGGCGGATACGATCAAGAGGGCAAAGGACTAAGTGTGATTGATGTAATGACTGCAGGCAGCCCGCATCACCCTCGTCAAATCACACAAACTATCGAATCCCATCAATATTATCCCAATCATGACGCCATTGATTTTTATAACCGCTATCCATCAGACATCGCATTATTTGCTGATATGCATTTGAAATGTCTTCGCACTTCTATCGCGTGGTCACGTATTTTCCCTAAAGGCGATGAACTCACACCTAACGAAGAAGGACTTCGTTTTTATGACAAAGTGATTGATGAACTACTCAAACATCATATTGAACCTATCATCACCCTTTCTCACTTCGAAATGCCCTTGCACCTTGCACATCACTACGGGGGTTTTAGAAGTAGAAAGGTCGTCGATGCATTTGTAAGATTTGCTGAAGTGGTCTTCAAGCGCTATCGACACAAAGTCAAATATTGGATGACATTTAATGAAATTAACAATCAAATGGACACGAGTAACCCTCTATTTTTATGGACGAATGCAGGCGTTTTGTTGAACGATGATGAGGATGCTGAAGACGTATTATATCAAGTCGCCCATCATCAACTTATTGCAAGCGCCCTCGCAGTAAAAGTGGGGAAATCCATTAACCCTAACTTTAAAATTGGCAATATGATATCTCACGTTCCAATTTATCCATATTCTTGTCATCCGGAAGATATAATGGAAGCAGAAATAAGTAATAGGCAGCGCTTTTTCTTCCCTGACGTTCAAGTGAGAGGATATTATCCACATTAAGCTAAAAAGATGTTTGAACAAAAACATCTACATATCGGATTACGCGATGGTGATGAAACGATATTAGCTCAAGGCACCGTAGACTTTATCGGCTTTAGTTACTATATGTCTACAACAGTGAAACATAGAGACGACGTCCACTTTAATCACAATCCTGTTTTTGGCAGTTTACCAAGCTCCATAGAAAACCCTTACCTTGAAAAAAGTGATTGGGCTTGGGCTATTGACCCCATAGGATTACGCTATACACTCAATACACTCTATAATCGTTATCAACTGCCCTTATTTATCGTAGAAAATGGTTTAGGTGCCGTCGATACAATCGATGCACACGGTGAAATACAGGATGACTACCGTATTCATTATTTAAAACAACATATCGAAGCTATGATTCAAGCAATTAACGAAGATGGTGTTGACGTCATAGGGTACACACCGTGGGGCATCATCGACAGTGTGTCTTTTACTACAGGAGAAATGAGTAAACGCTATGGTCTCATACATGTAGACCGTGATAATCACGGTAATGGAACATTAAAACGAACAAAGAAAAAATCATTCTACTGGTATAAAAAAGTCATTGATTCTAACGGATCTATATTAGACTAGAATTTACACACAAAGAGGCAAAACGTTCATATATCTTCTCATTTTTTAAAAAGGAATTCTAAGCGCTTCCCTGTTCTAGGCGACTGACCTCGACAAATCTAAAAAATTTAGACATTAATAGCCAACAAAGATTATTTTATAGTAAACTTTGTTGGCTTCACAGATAGGGCGACGTCTTAGCCCTTCACTATTTATTTTTGACATGTTCTATGATATCCCCAGGTTGACACTCTAAATAATCGCAAATTGCTTCTAGTGTACTAAAACGAATGGCTTTTGCCTTTCCGGTCTTTAAAATGGATAAATTAGCTATCGTGATGTCTACCGCTTCTGATAATTCTGTTAATGATATGTTTTTTTCTTTCAGTACTTCGTCTAATTTTATTTTAATCATCTGTATAACCTCAAATTGTCAAATCATGTTCTGCTTTAATTTTTTGAGATTTTTCATAAACTGCTGCGAGTATTAAAATTGTTACACCAATAATCATAATGAGCGCATGACTCATATCGCTTGTATTTAATACGCCCTTATAGCTTTCTCTAATTGTCATGAGCGCTTGAAAGTTTGGAAGCACCCCATAAATGAATAAACACATGGCAATGCCCGTAATCTTCGTATGATTCGCATCTGAAAAATCAAAGCCTTTAAAAATCTTAAAGAATAATTTTAAAGTTAAAATACCCACGACAATAAACATGACACATTGCAAGATATAAATAAGCGCATAAGCATGATACTTCATTTCAATATCTACAAAATCCAAGTCAAATAGCGCATAATAATTCATAAGAGACTTAATAGCTACAACAATACTAAAAAATAAAAGCAACACCAACATTAACATCGTTATTCTAAATATCGCTTTCATAATCCACACCTCTTTTTATCGTTTTTCAATAAAATCATATCATCTATTTTATCGAATATCAATAAAAATTATCGATTTTCGATAAAAAAACACCCCCACTACGCTGATAGTGGAGGTGTATGCCATCTTAAGCGTGATATCTGCCAATAATAACACTTGTCACGTCATTGCCATTATACACAAAGCTGATTTTTTTACCATTAACATTATATGTCATACCTCTGTGTATTGAATCATGAGCCATAGGATAATTTGCATATGCTTTTTTCACATCTGAAACTTTTAATGATTTGTTTGTTACTGAAAATGTAATAGCAGTCGGTTTATGATTGATGTATTCAATTACTTGGTCATATTTCTTTTTAAAATAATATGGATCAGTCGCTTTGTATTTTGGATCTCTCGCGTCTACTTTGACATTGTTTATCGTCACATTATTAAACTTTAATGCTTGAATAAACGTTTTGTTAGTGACAAATTTTGCATTCTGTCCAGCGTAACCTGTATATGTGTAATATGGCGTTACTGCTGCTTGAGCAACACTTGATTCCGTTGGCAATGCGTTAAAAGATACTCCAGTTAATAAAATACTCGTAGCTAAAACGACTTTAGACATTTTGAACATCATATCAACTCCTGTATATTGTTAAATTACACTTTTATATTACGATAACATTACAAATATATCAACAGCATTACAGAAGTTTTTATAAATTTTTTTGGCATCTCTCTTAAAACCTTTATATATCAACATTTATAAATTAAAAAAATACACATATAACTAAAATTCGTTAGCTATATGTGTTCGATATGTCATTATATAATTTTATTTTTCCCATAAAAATTGAATCATCGCATTTGCTGCTTCTGCATTATCATGAAGTGCACTATGTTGCGCCTCATCACCTTCATATTTTAGTTCTTTATAGCTTTTAGGGCTATCGCCTAACAAATATTTTAATGATTGTGACGAACTATTGGATACTCGGCCATCGGAATGTGTCCCATCCAACACATCGCCGTAAATATTTAATACTTCGATATTTTTACCTTTATAAATGGATTTTAACTGCATAAATTCTTGATAAGGCGGGTTCATCCGTGATGGTTTGCCTTGATGATCAACTTTAATTTCATTATATTCTTCATTTAAGCCGATAACACCATTAAATGTTCCTGCGATATTCACTTGTTTTTTAAGTTGAGGCAATGACGTATCTTCCCCATAATCAATCATATATTGCGCAAAAGAAACATTTCCCATCGAGTGTGCGACAAAATTAAAATGTTTAATACCATATTTTTGTTTGAGCTTTTCCAATACATTACGAATCCATAATGCATTTTCGTTTAAATCCACTTGTGTATTGTCTTCTAAAACAATTTGGACCAATGGGTTTTTGGTATTTTTGGAAAAGTCACCTTCAAGCGTGACATCACCATCAAGAGATACGTACGCAATCACTACATCTTGCGTCACACCTTGATCTTTGGCTACATTCACTAAATATTTCATCGAATTGATCGTCCCACTATAGCCATGCAAAAAGACTGTCGGTGTCGTATCTTGAACGAATCTAGATTTTGCTTCTTCTTCAAATATTGTCCGTTTATGTACCACTATCATTATGATTAAAATAGCCACTATGACTGTCACTAAAGCCCCTACAAGCCATAAAATCCTTCTTTTCACAGTCGTAACCTCAATTCATTATTTTTTCACTATTATAACCAAAGTTGTTAGAAATTACCTTGTATTGAACTTAATTGAAGTGAATAGACCCATATCTATATTATTAAATCTAATGTTGTATGATTCTTTAGAAATACATATTAAGTCTTATGTTTCAATATTGTGTTCATATATTATAATTATCTGTATAGATTAGAAAAGGTATTGCTACCTTCAATTTAATAATATAGCGTACACAAATATTCAATTTCAGCAAATGATCACTCACGCATAATAATTAAACCGCTTCAAAGGAGGTCTTACGATGGCGTATCGAATCTTTGTAATTGAAGATGATCAGCAACTCGCACAACTCATAAAAACCTATTTATTAAAGTATAATTATGACGTTATATTATGTGACAATTTTAAAGACATTGATCATACTGTCAAATCTTTACAACCTGATTTAATCCTTTTAGATATTAATATTCCGTATTATGACGGTTTTTATTGGTGTCAGGAACTACGTAAAATCACATTAGCACCGATTATGTTTATGTCTGCTAGATCAGACGACATGGATCAAGTGCATGCAATGATGAGTGGTGGCGATGACTACATTACTAAACCATTTTCATATGATTTATTATTAGCAAAAATAACCTCACAGTTACGGAGAGCTTATGGAGACTATGCGGTGAAAGAGACAAACATTCAGTGTGGTGATTGTACGTTTAATAAATCAAAATTCACATTGTCCTGTCATGGTACAGAAATTGATCTTTCGAAAAATGAGTCATTATTGATTCACTCTTTGTTCGAACATTATCCTAACTCTGTCAGCCGAGAAAAAATTCTACTTAAAATTTGGGACAATGAGCATTTTGTTGAGGAAAATACGTTAAATGTGACTGTGAGTCGTGTCCGCAAAAAGTTACAAGACCTTCAGTCTAATATTAAAGTTGTGACAATACGTGGGATTGGATATAAAGTGACCTATGAAAAATAAACATATCCTTAAATTATTTATATTTGATTATGCGTCGCTTTTTATCATTATGTTTGTAGTACAATCGCTTTTCTTTAGTATCTTATTATTTTTAAAGGGCATCTGGATTAAAGAAGCACTCTATTTCAGCTTCTTAACCGCTTTTGTTTTATTCCTATATGTCATGTTTCGTTTATATCGAAGTGGTCAACTTTACGGTAAATTATTGCAAAAACATTCAAACTTAAATGATTATATGATTCATGATCCTAGAAGTTATATGGAGAAACAATTTAATGCATTAATCGATCATCTTATCGAAGAACAAGCACACCAATCCGTGAAATATAAAGAAGATAAACAATTGCAAAAAGTGTTAGTTTATCGCTTTGTACATCAAATGAAAACGCCTGTTTCCGTACTAAAGTTGATGTTAGAGAACCATGAAAACGATATGTTGGCTCAACCTATCAATCAAAACTTAGACAAAATTCAATATAACTTAAACCAAATGTTAAGTATGTATCAACTTGATGATTTCAAAAATGATTTTGTGTCTGAAAAAGTATATTTGCAAGACATATGTAAAACATGTATTAACAACTTGAAAGACTACTTTATCACTGCTCAAGTTTATCCTAGATTAGAAATTTCTGACGATACGTATGTTTATTCAGATTCTAAATGGTTGAAATTAGTGTTACATCAATTACTCACAAATGCCATTAAATATAGTTATAAAGGACAATCTGTTATTATCCAAGTTCATCGTGATGCTAATGGTGTGACACTTTCAGTGATTGATGAAGGCATGGGAATTCATGAAGCAGAACTCAAACGTATATTTGACATCTTTTACGTGGGTAGCAATGGCCGTAATAACGCAGATTCAAGTGGCATCGGCCTTTATATTGCACGAACAGTCATCGACAACCTCGGTCATAC
Source organism: Staphylococcus sp. 11007852 (assembly GCF_011394325.1). NCBI lineage: Bacteria > Bacillati > Bacillota > Bacilli > Caryophanales > Staphylococcaceae > Staphylococcus > Staphylococcus sp. 11007852. Next base: position 14,938 of record NZ_JAANBJ010000029.1, read on the forward strand.
GATTACTATCGAGTCACAACTTAATCAAGGGACACAAGCACACGTACACTTTTAGTTAACAATAAAGAAACGTTGATTCATCAAATAAGATTACTTTTCCATAAATCCGTAACATTACAAATCTGTAAGGTTCTGTAATGTAATCGGATTTTTTTACTACATTTTGATTGCTAAGATTGATGTATAAAAGATGACCTTGTTAACGAGATAAAATAAAAGTTTAAATAGAGGAGCAAATATCATGATTCTAAAAGTATCTCATTTAGAAAAAACGTATAAAGGAAAAGTTGCATTCAAAGCATTAAACGATATCAATATGGAAGTAGATAAAGGAGAATTTATTGCCATTATGGGGCCAAGTGGAAGCGGTAAAAGTACGTTTCTCAATACGATTTCTACCATTGATGAACCCACACACGGCACAGTAGAAATAGACGGCATAAACCCTCATATTATTAACGATGAACAACTCGCAAAATTTAGACGTAACACCCTTGGATTTGTATTTCAGCAATTCAATTTAATTCATACATTAACGATTGGTGAAAATATCATTTTACCTTTAACTTTAGAAGGCATGGATTTTAAAGAAATGGATGCCAAACTTAAAGAAATCAGTGCAATGTTAGGCATAGAAAATATTTTGGATAAACGAACATATGAAGTATCTGGTGGACAGGCACAACGTGCAGCAATCGCAAGAGCTGTCATTAACGCACCTTCAATCGTATTAGCAGATGAGCCTACAGGAAATTTGGATTCTAAATCCGCTAAAGATGTCATGAAACTATTTAAAAAATTAAATGACACTTTAAATGTGACTATCATTATGGTAACCCACGATCCTAATATCGCGGCATATTCCGATAGAACGTACATTATAAAAGATGGCAATATTTATCAAGAAATCTTAAATAAATCGAGCCAAAGCAAATATAAACAACAGATTTTGAATACAATGACGTTGCTCGGAGGTGACGAAGTTGACCTTGCTTAATTTTGCATACAAAAATATCAGTCGTGACCTCAAAACCTATTTTTTCCATTTCATCAGTTGTACCTTTTCAGTTTTTGTATTTTTTATCTTTACGAATTTAACGTTCCACCCTGCACTCAAAGTTGTAGATAAAGATAGCACCATTGGTGTGATCCTAAATTTAGGATTGCTTATCTCACTGTTCTTTTCGTTTGTATTCATTTTGTATTCTGTAAATAACTTTCTAAAATTAAGAAGTAGACAATTTGCAATTTTAAATATTATAGGGTCGACCAACAAGCAATTTAAACGCATTATTTTTTATGAAAATGGGTTAATCTCTCTAGGTGCGCTTATTTGTGGAACAATTTTAGGAATTGTCTTTTCCAAATTCTTTTTAATGATAGCTGAAACAATCATCGGTGGATTGAACCTTTACTTCTATTTACCTATTAAAGCGATGATTTTCACTCTATTGTTAATGGGTGGATTATTTCTTTTTATCTCTATCATTGCACCCATCGTTTTAAGAAAGAAGAAGATTATAAGTTTGCTAAAAAAAGAGGATGAAGCAGAAAATAGCTATTTACCAATTATTGGATTAGGTGTTGCCATTATTATTCCAATTTTAATTTATAATAGACATAGCGAAAGCCTTTTGATGTACCCGCTTTATCTCCTGGCTTTCATTTTAATCAGTTATTTTATATTTAACCTTTTATTTGTTGTCTATATGTTAATCATGAAACAGACTAAATTGAAATTTAAAGGCGCCGGACTGATTAAACTCAGTAATTTTAATTATCACATTCATACCAATTTAAAGACGATGACCATTACAATGATGTTATTTACAATAACATTGACTTCTTTAATTTATATCATTGGTGCACCTAGAAATGTAGAAAAGACAACTCAAAAAATCTTACCGTATTCATTGATGTACAGTGCTTTAAATAAGAACATTGATGATAAAGAAAAAGCCAATAAAATTAAAGAAACTTTGAAAGATTACAAAGGCTTTAAATTTCTAGAAGTTAATTATTTAAAATTTTCGACCCCAAATAGAGATGTACTGATTTCCAATTCAATGTATAACAAGATTGCTAAATACCTTAAAAGAAAGCCTGTAGCTTTGAAAGACCATGATTACTATATGATTGGTACCGATGGTAAAAACGTCCCAAAGATGGGAGAGCTCATGGGAAAAGACCTTGAGCGCCATCAAATCAACAACAATAAAGGGGCAACATCTGAAACAATTGCGTTATCAGGCTATTTTACAAGTGTCACTGTTATTTCTGATACTAAATATAAACGCCTTTCACAACAACTTGAAAATAATCGCTTTTTCGCTTATCAATTTGATGACTGGCAGCATTACAATAGTCAAGCTTTAGCAAAGCAGTTAAACATCAATCAGGATGATGATTCGTTATCATCCGCTTACTGGTACTATACAACCGAAAAACTACAACGAAATATTATTGCTTATGTAGGGAGCGTTTTATGTATTTCGTTTCTAATCGGAATTGCCAGTTTAACTTACTCAAGGTTATACTCTTCAGCAGAAACTGAAATTAAAAAATATGAGACGATGATACGTTTAGGTATTTCCAAACAATCAAGCATGCTCTTTCAAGCACAATTATATGGATTTTTCTCCTCCCTTTTATCGTAGCGCTGATGATTACATGGGGCATCGTCATTTATCTTGACCAATATAGTGTCATTTCCTACTATAAAATCGCGATGTATTGTAGCCTAATATATCTTCTCATTGAAGTCGGTTTATATTATTTAATTAAATATAAATACCAACGAAAAATATTTGAAGTGCTGTATCAACAAAAATAAGCCTATTCATTTAACTTAGCAGTCTCCCTTCATACTGACGGCACTCTCCCCTGTGAAGCTCACACAGGGGTTTATTTTATTTATTCATTTGTATCAACCCTATTCTGTAGACTTTCAAATTTATTAATCAAAAATTATATTGACTAATTGTGTAATTTCTATCATAATAATCCTGAGAATGATTCTCATTATCAACTTAGAGGAGGCTTCCATACTCGATGAAGCATTTATACCAACTGTTGATGCTGTCTCTTGCGGTTGTACTTGTACTTGCCGCTTGTGGAAATGATTCCAAAACAGCATCACAAAATAAGAATGGCGACACCGTTTCAATAAAACATGCCCTCGGCACGACAGATGTTCCTAAACATCCTAAACGAATTGTCACATTGTATCAAGGTGCAACGGATGTAGCAGTGGCGCTTGGTGTTGAACCCGTTGGTGCTGTTGAATCCTGGAAACAACAACCGAAGTACGATTATTTAAAAGATAAATTAAAAAACACTAAAATCGTAGGTCAAGAACCAGCGCCAAACTTAGAAGAGATTTCGAAATTGAAACCAGACTTAATCATTGCATCAAAAGTACGTAATGAAAAAGTCTATGATCAGTTGTCGAAAATTGCCCCAACAGTGAGTCACGAAACTGTATATAAGTTTAAAGACACTACTGAATTAATGGGTAAAGCACTTGGTAAAGAAAAAGAAGCACAAGATTTACTAAAAAAATATGATGAGAAAGTGAACGCATTTAAAAAAGATGCGAAAGCAAAATATGGTGATCAATGGCCAATCTCAGCTTCAGTTGTCAACTTCCGTGCTGGTAACACACGTATTTATTCAGGCGGATACGCTGGCGATATTTTACAAGATTTAGGCTTCAAACGTCCGAATGCGCAACAAAAAGAAGTCGATAAAGGTAAAGATATTATCGAACTGGCTTCTAAAGAAAGCATTCCGTTAATCAATGCAGACCAGATTTTCATTTTCAAATCAGACCCACATGCGGCTGATGCTAAATTAGTATCGAAAACTGAAAAAGATTGGACGTCTAGTCGCGAATGGCAAAATTTAGACGCCGTTAAAAAAGGTCATGTCGTGAACAATGTTGATGAAATCACATGGAATTTAGCAGGTGGTTATCACTCAGCGTTAGAATTAATTGATCAATTATATAAAGAATTGGACATTCAAAAAGTCACAAAATAAGGAGCCACGCTATGAGAGTTAAACCGACGCAGCAGCTTATAATAGCCGGTTTATGTCTTATCGTTGTGACAATATTAAGTTTTATGATAGGAATAACGTTTGTATCCTTCCCTTCTTTGATACAAGCGTTATTCCATTTTGATTCAAACAACGATATACATACACTTATTACTGGTACGCGCGCCTCAAGAACAATCATTGCGATGCTTACAGGAGCTGCATTATCAGTGTCTGGACTTTTAATGCAAGCCCTTACGCGTAATCCGATTGCGTCGCCTGGTTTATTTGGAGTAAATGCCGGCGCCGTCTTTTTTATTGTTTTTAGTATTACCTTCATTCAAATTGAATCATTTGAAATATTAACGATCGTCGCATTTTTAGGTGCCATTTTAGTAACATTACTTGTTGTTGCACTTGGGATGTTTCGACAAACACAATTTTCACCGCAACGTGTCATTTTAGCGGGTGCTTCAATATCGATGTTGTTCACCGCCTTTACACAAGGTATTTTGATTATGAATGAAACGAACTTACAAGGACTTTTGTTTTGGCTTTCAGGTTCCGTTGCATTACGTAATATATGGGATACCGCTTGGGTCATTCCATTGTTTCTCGTACTTTTCATCATTGCATTTTTTATGTCTACAAGAATTAATATTTTAATGACAAATGACGACATCGCTACTGGATTAGGACAAAACATTAAAATTACAAAATGGATATTGATATTGTTGATTAGTAGTTTAGCAGGTTTATCCGTTGCTTTAGTAGGGTCTGTCGTGTTTATAGGCTTAATTGTCCCTAATATCAGCAAAAAACTTTTACCACCTAACTATAAATATCTTATCCCTCATTCTGCTATGTTAGGTGCGATTTTAATGTTAAGTGCAGATATTATTGCGAGAGTTATCATTCAGCCTTCAGAGCTTCCGGTAGGTGTCATAACAGCGGTGCTAGGAGCGAGCGTCTTAATCTACTTAATGCGAAAAGGAGTTTATCGCCTATGATTATTAAAATGTCGCTTAAAGAAACACTTTGGGTGTTATTAACTATGGGTTTACTTCTTTTAGTCATTATATTAAGCATGATGTGTGGTACTTCCTTTATTACTTTATCTGAAATCATCGCATATTTTATGCACCCTTCAGAAAGTGTGAATCAATTCACACTGGAAGTACTTCGACTACCGAGAATCACGCTCGCCCTTTTAACTGGTATGGCTTTTGGTATCAGTGGGTTATTACTTCAAAATGTACTCAAAAATCCCATTGCATCACCAGATATTATTGGTGTCACGGGTGGTGCAAGCTTATGTGCTGTTAGCGTGATCACACTTTTTAACAGTATTAGTATTCACATGTTGCCATTATTTGCGATATTAGGTGGGACGTTAGCAATGATGTGTTTGTTATTATTCCAATTCCGCACACCTATACGTCCTTCCACGTTAATTATTATAGGTATCGCTTTGCAGACACTCTTTATTGCTCTAACACATGGGTTAATGGTGACTTCTAAAGAATTTGCGGCCTCTAAAGCGTATACTTGGTTAGTGGGAAGTTTGTATGGTAGCGCATTTGAAGATACGTTTGCTGTCTTAATCACGATAATCGCCATCATCCCAATACTTATCCTTCTCATCCCAAGAATGAAGGTTGCTGCCTTAGATGATGATATTGGTCGGGCTTTAGGGTTGCATTTAAAACAAACAAAATTATTACAACTCATTGTTGCAACGCTACTTGTATCCGTATCTGTAAGTTACGTTGGCAACATTGGGTTTGTGGGCTTAATTGCGCCTCACATTGCTAAAACTTTAATTAAACAAAGTACGTTGAAGCAAGTGATGATGTCTGCTTGTATTGGCGCCCTTTCTATTTTATTAGCTGATTTGGTTGGGCGTACTTTGTTTTTACCTAAAGAAATTCCTGCTGGGGTCTTTATCGCAGCGTTTGGTGCACCTTTTTTCATCTACTTATTACTCACAGTAAAAAAAATGTAAATACACTATAGTATTCCTTTTTTAATCGCATCGCCTTACTTATAGGGCCACAAAGTTCTGACGGTATCATCCCTTATGGATTCACTTCAGAAGACACGAAAAACGCCTTCAAAATTCATTTAAGCATGAATTTTTGAAGGCGTTTTAACGATGGTTTTCTTATGAAAATGCTTGGCATCGATGTATCATCATAACAAATTGGATTGCGTTTCAAATTATGATTTTTAAGCATTATGAAGTAAAACATCTACTTTGAGAGGAGCCTAATTACACTCATCTCATATTTATCGTTAATGTGCTAACATCTCTTCTTTTATTTCTTTTTCACTTAAGTGTGACGGATAATATGTTGGCCAATTTTCCATTTCTTTCAATAACGCTTCACGATCATTCCCCATAAATATATGGAAATGGCCTGTTTTTGTAGGCGCAATATTATGGTCACTAAACTGCACGTATTTCGGTAAATCTTTAGAACCCGTTCCAACTAACTCAAACGTGTACCGTACGCCTCTATTTCCTTTTTCATATTTAAGAATATCTTTACCGGCATATTCATATTGTCCTGTTACAGACTGTCCATTTTTCATAAATGTAATGGTACCATTTGAAATCGTAATATTGTTGATATCTGTTTGATACCCCACATTGTAATACGCTTTATACGCTTTTGCGGATTTATCTCCTTTTTGCTTCGCTTTATGTTCAAACACTTCATCAAGCGCTCCCGCTTTTAATAGTGGATAGACTGACTGCCATTCTCCTTCATAATCTGACAATGCGCGATCTTTAACTTGACTGTCTTTGAAATAGCCGTCATAAATGGCTTTGGCATGTTTCTGAGTATCATTGTCATCCTTAGTATCCAATGTCACCTTATCATTTAATGCTTTTTCAATATGTTGAATATTTTCGTTCATCAAACTTTGATATGTGGCGTCTTTAGCCTGTGATTTGGAAACAGACTCCATATTGTTAAAGCGAAGTGGTTCTGCACGCGTTTCTTGTCGTACTGTTTCTGTAACTTTATTCGAAAGATTGTCTTCGTACAGAATGTACTTTGCTTTCGTTTCATTGATGTCTTTCACAATGTTTTGAAGTTGTTTTTGTGAAGGGTCTTCTGCATTTAAGCTTTGAATCCCTACTTGTTTAAAGCCATAGCGATTGGCAAGATAACCTAATGATTCATGAGAAATAAAGACTGCATGTCCCTTATGGTTTTGTGTTGCTTTTTCTAATTTTTTATCTATATTTGCCACATCTTTAAGTAGCTGTTCGGCGTTCTTTTCATAAGTATTTTTATGACTCGGATCTTTTTTTACAAGTTCATCACGAATCGATTCAATAAATTTCTCATTGAATTTTGGATCTAACCAAACGTGAGGATCATATCCCCCGTGATGATGTCCTGTTTCATGATGATGCTCATCCGATCCATGCTCATGTGTATCTGTTAACAATTCAGACTTATCGATATGATTTTCTAATGATAACTTTTTATCATCCGCTTTAATAGCCGATGCCACTTTTTTGGCTACAGGATCTAAATTATCCCCTGTGTAGATAAATAAATCGGATTGACTGGCATTGATGATGTCTTTTTGAGAGGGCTCAAAATGATGTAAATCTGCGCCAGCAGGATAAAGCGTATTCACTTTAACATGCGCTCCTCCAATTTGTTTCACAAATGATTGTAAAGGAAAAACAGTTGTCGTTACGCTCAACTTATCATCATTTTTATCTTTGTCCTCTTGTGGACCGCAGCCAACTAACACAGCGCAACTACACGCTAACCCTAATAAAATTTTTAAATGCTTTTTCATACGTGATTCCCTTCTATAAATAGTAATGATTACTATTTGCAATTATACAATGTCACACGTCTTAATTTCAATACTATCTTTTATCTCTTTAAATCACATTTTTCTTTTTATGTAATCGTCTTTAAGTATGCGCGGATAAGGTCATTTTTCAAATTAACTCCGAATTGTTAAAAATGCTATATTATCAGTATTTAATGATTTAAGTTAAGCATTTGTTTAATTTAGTTAATGAATGCTTTACATTTATTTAAGCTTCGTTTAATTCCCATACCCATGTCCGCGTGCTAAACTTCTAATTGCTTGGGATGATTATTTTACACACAGAGGAGACAACATCATGAGAAAACAGAACATTTCGAGATTATTAATTGGAGCAGCAACACTTACACTTGCAACAATGGTTGCTAATGGAGAAGCAAAAGCTTCAGAATACACTACACATCAACAATCTACGCATCATTACCAAACACATCAACAGCATGCGCCTCAACAACAAGCGCATCAAAATGATCATAAAGATGTGCAACGTGCCTACTATCATTTAATCCATTTAAAAGGGATTGATGAAGCACAACGCAGTCGATTCTTACAACAATTACACGACAATCCTACAAAAGAAACCGCACAAAATGTATTTTCTGAATCAACAAAAGACGTCAACAATCCTGAGCGTCGATTAGCACAACGCAATGCTTACTTTTCAGTTGTAAACAATCCAGATATATCTTCAGCTGACCGTGAGCGTTATATCAAAAAAATAATTGAGAATCCAGATCACAGCCAACAAATTTGGATTGAATCTAACAGCGTTCCAAGTCAAAACAAAGATAACTCAGCTACTGAAGAAGAACTTCAAAAATTAATTAGTATAGATCAACCGATTAACAATGCAAATCATCACGTTGTACCTAATGTTGTACCTAATAATGTCAAAAACAAACATACTCTATCTGATACTAATGTAGGTAAAGCAGACACAACAAGCTACAAAACACCAGACAATGGTCACAAACCATCAGCACAAGACCTTAAAGCAAAACAAGAAGAGCAACATGTTGTCCAAAAAGCCTTCCAATTTCTTTTACAATTAAAAGGTTTAGATGAAAAACAACGTAGTGAATTCTTAAAACAATTACATGAAAATCCAACAAAAGAAACAGCGCAAAATGTCTTTTCTGAAGCTTCAAAAGACGTTGCCAACCCTGAGCGTCGTGTGGCACAACGTAAAGCGTATATTAATTTATTAGAAAACAATAAATTACCAATTGGTGACCTTGAACGTTTAGTGAAAGAACTTCACAAAAACCCTGACCATGCACAACAAATTTGGATTGAATCACATCGTCTTTCAAACGCCAACACAAAAAGTAAAGTGTCAGAACACGAATTCAATCGTTTAGTTAAACCTACTCAAAAAGATTTTGATAGACGTGACGATTTTCTTAAAAGTAACGAATTAAAAGCTTTACAAGGATCTAACAGTGGAAATACGGCATCTGTAGATGAATTCCGAAGATTCACTAAAGATAGCGTAATTGACCTTGAAAACAACAAACAAAAATTAGATTACTTATTAAGCTCAAATAAAGATAACACTGTTAGTGCTGAACAATTTAGAAATATTCATTTACCAAATATTTCAGTACCATCTGAAAAAGGCTCTCTTGAATATTTAACAAATTCAAACAGAGACAATACATTAACAGATGATCAATTACCAAATATTATTAATTCATTTCCAATTATTCCAGTAGCGCAAGACGCAACAATTCAGCCAAGAGCTAAAGCATCACACAAACGACATGCACATAAATCAAGCCATGTTAAAGAAAGAGGTATTACGTACCCGCTTTATGAAAACTTTGGCACTCAAATTAAAGAGAGAGGTATTACGTACCCACTTTTTGAAAACACAAAAGCTCAAAAAAAATTTATTGAAAAATTATTAGGGCCAAATGGGACAAAAAACTTAACAGTTGAGGAGTTAGACAAATTATTTCCTCCTATCCCAGTAGCTAAAGAAGCAGCTAAAAAAAACGTAGCACATTCAAAAACTAAGACAACAAAACGTACCCAAAAAACAAAACATCAATATCAAGAAGCGATTACATATCCGCTTGATGTAGAGTCTAATGAAGACGTTTTAAAACGCTTGCTTGGATCTAAAAGTCTTAACAATTTAGCTATTACTCAATTAAAAAGTTTGTACCCTACAATTCCAGCATCAAAAGAGGCTGCTCAAAAGAAAGGCAATCATCAATATCAAGAGGCCATTGCCTATCCTCTTTATGAAGACAATGTGGTACGTAAAGCCCTTATTGATGAGCTTGTAGGACCTAACGGGACGAAAAACATCTCACTTGAAAAGTTAGAAAAGTTATTCCCTGCTATCCCAGTAGCTAAAGATAAAGCATCTCACAAACAACATGCGCATAAATCAAGCCATGTTAAAGAACGAGGTACTACGTATCCTCTTTATGAACACTCTGATGCTCAAAAGAAATTCATTGAAGAATTGTTAGGGCCTAACGGTACAAATAACTTAACGCTTGAACAATTAGAAAAGTTATTCCCTGCTATCCCAGTAACTAAAGATAACGCATCGCACAAACAACAAGCGCATAAATCAAGCCATGTTAAAGAAAGAGGTACTACGTATCCTCTTTATGAACACTCTGATGCTCAAAAGAAATTCATTGAAGAATTGTTAGGACCTAACGGTACAAAAAACTTAACACTTGAACAATTAGAAAAGTTATTCCCTGCTATCCCAGTTACAAAAGAAGCAATGGAAGCACGTCAAAATGATCGCATTGCATCTGCAAATAAAGCATTAGTGGCATTAAACAAAGACTATTCAGTAAACAGCCACCGTTTTGCACAACGTGAAGTGAACAAAGCACCTCACCACGTTCAAGCGCAATTACAAAAACAACTTGATGGCATTCTTACAACACATCGTGAAAAAGCAGAAAAAGAACGTCTTCAAAAACCTGAAACAAACAAAACATCAAATAAGGCATCAACATCAAAAACGGATACGCAAACTAAAACAACACAATCAAAAGCAACGCAAACAACTCAATCCGAACAACAGACAACAACATCAAGCTACTACAAATCATTGAAAAATTATTTTACTCAAGGCTATCATAATGTTGCACAATCACACCAAGGATTTAAAGCGAAATATGAACAAGCAAAATATTATTTCAACACGTACTTTAAACATAAAAGTACAATCGATAAACTTGTTTTAGCGGCACTTGGCAATGGTTCAAAAACACACATTAAACCACTTGATATTAAACCGAACGGAAACGTATTTTATAACACGTATGTGCAAGCAAGAAATTATGCTACTGAAGCATTAAATACAGGAAAAGTGTTATACGCACTTTACCAAAATCCAAAAACAGTGAAAACAGCCATTGCAGCAGCAGACACTGTATCATCATTCTCTCATTCACTTTCAAACTTTTTTGCTTCAATTATGAAGTAATCTCATTAATGTTATTGAGCGGAGCGGTTAAATGACATTAAGAAAAGGACACGTCCTATCCCAGTCGGATAGGCGCGTGTCCTTTTTATGTTGCATCATTTATAATAAATGATACGTTTTAAGTAATGTTTCGATATAAGTGCCTTTGATTTTGCGTTTTATCCCTTTGAAAAGCGTCCGCTGAACTTTGTTCGTTTTCGTTATTTCTGAGAGTCCTTTACGATCATTTAGGTGATACATGGCTTTCATCAATTCTCGAACGTCGAATTCTGTGCCAATCGTTTCAGGTACGCCTCTGTCAATGTTTAACAGTTGATACACAGCTTCCATAGCGGTTCTCACTGAATACTCCGTCGTAAATACTGTGTCGCGTTCTGTTTCAGCAAAATTACCAATAAATGCAAGGTTACGAGATTGATGTGGTACTACACGTGGACGATCACCTAATGCGCGTGGCATAAAGTAAGCTGTAATATATGGCATGTAAACAGGGATTGTGTTAATTTCATCTTTTGCGAGTTGCTCAATTTGATCTTCAGGCATTCCCATATGATACAACCATTCTTGGCATATTTCATGGCCACTACATTCTGTGATGGGCTTTTTAATATAATCGCCTTTCACGTCTGAATATAATGCGTAAATCCAAGTACTCACTTGATCTTCAGGCTGTGATTTAAATTGTTGTTGTCGGTTGACTGTAAAACTTAATTGCCATGAAGAGTCGTGTACAGTTATAATCCCTCCTGTGACCGTTTTACCTGCTAGCGGATCACGTTTACACAATGTTTCGATTTGACGTATTACCTTTTCATGATTCGTCGTTGCAGTCGCAGAAACGAACCAACTTTTTGGAGGGATATTTTTGAAAAATTTCTCTGGATTCCCAAATTCGGGGCTTTGTTTAGCCAGATTCTGCCACAATTTCCAACTTCCCCCCAATTCATGTGAAGGAGGTGCTGGTGTGAAATTATCTCCATACGTAGAACTTTCTGTAATACTTCCATTTGTCACAAAAATGAGATCATCCGGCGTTAACTTCAATGTTTCACGCTGACCATCACGTTTAATAAGTAATTCCCTTGCGACTTTTTGAGAAGTGGTTACATCAACCTTAATATCTTCAACTTCCACATTATAATCAAACTGCACTTGATGTGCTCTTAAATAATGAATCATCGGCATCACCAACGACTCATATTGATTATATTTCGTAAATTTTAGTGAACTGAAATCTGCTAATCCATTAATATGATGTATAAAACGTAATAAATAACGGCGCATTTCCATAGCTGAATGCCACGGTTCAAACGCAAACATCGTTTTCCAATAAATCCAAAAATTTGAGTCAAAAAAATCTTTAGAAAATACCTCTGTAATGCTTACATCGTCTAAATCCGCTTCATTTGTTAAACATAATTTAACGATTTCTTTCAATGCTGTCGGTGTTAACGTAAAATCACCATCAGTGGCCAAACGTTGCCCTCTCTTTTCGATGACACGACATCGAGAATAATTAGGATCTTCCTTGTTTAACCAATAAAATTCATCTAACACTGATGCACCTTTAACCTCTAGAGAAGGAATTGATCTGAATAAATCCCACAAACACTCAAAATGATTTTCCATTTCTCGTCCACCACGAACGACATACCCTTTGACTGGCAAATAATCCCCATCTAGACTGCCGCCGGGCTTAGACATTTCTTCTAAAATATGGATTTGTGTTCCTTCCATTTGTCCATCACGAATTAAAAAACAGGCTGCTGCGAGTGAAGCAAGCCCTGAGCCGACAAGGTATGCGGATTTCTTTTCAACATTTTCTGGCTTCTTAGGTCGCGCAAATGCTTCGTAATTACCTTTACTATAATACATTGTTAACACTTCCTTTTTTCACTCAAAAATACGATAATAATGACTGTATCGTCCTTTCACATTAGATTTTAACGCCTTGTGAAATAAAGTTGGGCGTCAATTCAGCACTTTTGTCGCATAAGCGACACATCTTTATAAATGTTCGATAAACGGGGGTTAAACGATGAATAAACAAGACTTACGTGTACTCAAAACCCAAAAAGCATTCATGCATGCATTTACTGAACTTTTAAAAACTAAAGCATTCGACCGTATTACTGTTCAAGATTTATGTGATCGCGCACTCGTACAGCGTTCAACTTTTTATAGACATTATAAGGACAAATATCATCTCCTCGCTTGTGCAACAGAGCACGCCCTCACGCGCATTACTCAAGAACACGTGTCCGCGATACGTAGCGACAATGCGACGTTACGTCTAGAACAATATATCGATAATTTATTAACATATGTTTACGACAATCAAGTCATATTACGCCATGTCATCTCTCATTATATGCATGATGAAGTCACATCTATTATTTATAAACAAGTGTATTTAGCCGTTCGGCAACAAACCCATGCAGAGCTCCTCTCTGGAAAACGGTTAGACATTGACACCGACGTATTCAATCATTTTATTGCTGGTGGTCTTATTAGTATTATGCTCAACTGGAGTAACCAAAACGATGCAACGCGTACAATTGATAACCTGAAAACAGACATCGTGACACTGATTGATCGCGTACGTACGACACACCTTAAATCAATTTAATACATAAAAAAGCCTTATAACATTGAATCCACGTTCAACGTTATAAGGCTTCATGTTATTCCATCACGTCACTTTTTTCAGCGCGTGCTGCAATTTTTCTCATTATTGGGTCAGTAATCGGTTTTAAAATAATACCTACAATTAAGGACCCGACACCAAATGCAATCAAGGTAACGATTTTGCGTGTTAATATCACTGGGACATAGCCGCCTACTGCTTCCCTTAATGCGTCAATAGCATATGAGAATGGGATAAATGGATGCAGTTTTTGGAAAAATTCTGGTGTGACTTCAATTGGGAATGTGCCTCCACCACCGGCAATTTGTAAAACCAATAATATAATAGCTAATGCTTTACCTGGGTTACCAAGTAGTGACACAAGCGTGTATACAATCGTCACAAACACTAACGAAGATAACACTGTAATCCCTATAAACCACGGTACACTTTCAACTTGCGCATGTAATATCACAATGTCTCCTATAGAGACAATCAATGCTTGAATGATGCCAATAATATAAAATAGGCCAAGTTTGCCTAAATAAATTTCACGTTTCGACAAGTAGTCTAACGCTTTATGTTTATTATCTGTTGTTAATAAACTAACCATTAAGAGTGCCCCCACCCATACCGCAAGCGCTGTATAGAATGGCGTACTTGCAGAACCATAATCTTTCACTGGGAAGATATCTTCTTGGTTAATTTTTATCGGATTCGCAATCACATCCGCCTGTTTTTTCAAATCATTTTTCAATAAGTCAACTAATTTATTTACTGTATCGTCTTTATCAATTTCTTTAAATAATTTGTCCGCTTTCGCTAAATCCTTTTCAACGCCTGGCAAATCGTTGCGTATAAATTCAGCCAGTTGGTGTAAGTCTCGTTTCGCTTGTGGTTGGTTTTCATTGAGTAAACGCACGAGTTGATCATAACGACTAAATAAATTCGGTACATTTTGATTCGCCGTTGCCGTTGTATCTGCTAAACGTTGTTCTAATGCTGGCAAGTCATTTCCCACAAACGCGGCAGCTTTCGCAACATCGTTTTCAAGTTGTGGGAAATAGCGTTGTGCGATGGACATCGCGTCAATATAACGTTGTTCGATGAGTGGCAATTCACTTTGAATCACATTTAATCGAGACTTCGCATTTTGTAAAATTGACTGACCATTATCTATAATTTGATGAATCGTGTTTAATTTGGATTGCAGTGTGGATAGCGAGATATGTCCATTATTTAAAGACGCAATGATCGTTTGAGCCACGTCAGACAATTTTTGATTTAAGTCTTGTTGGATGAATTGACTTAATTCTTCTAAACTCGCATTCACTTTTGATAATTGTTTCAATAAATCTATAGCTTCAGCCTTACCCGAACTGCCATTTGATAATGCCGTGCTTAGTTGATTGATTTTCTTAATTGAATTATTCACATTGTTGTTTGTTGTTTCCAACGCTTTAATTTCTGACGAAAGGTCTACGCCTTCGCTATTTTCAAGATCAGTTAATGTGTCTATGAGCTGTTGATTCGATTTGCTTGTGAGTTCTAATCTCGATTTTAAATGGTCTAACGTTGGTACAAAATCTTTCGGTTGGTTTGACGCCATGACACCATACAACACATTTTCTAATGCTTTGATATTTTGTTGGCTACTTTGTACTTGTTGATCCGCTTGATTCGACATCGATAATAATGCTTGTGACAACGCCGAAGCCATCGCATTCGTGTCATTGGCATCATACACTCCATTTGAAGGCGTTTGACCGGTCGTACTCAACTGAGTCGTTTGAATATGCCCACGATTCATTGGCGCACTTTGTGGTGCTGTTTGAATATGCTTTTGCGTGTTTGCTTGTGGCGTGTTTTGTCGTTGATTGTTGACATGCCCCACACGTTGATCAATATCATTTAAAAAGCGTTCTGCTTCATTTAGTCCTTGTAAACCTTGGTCAACGCCTTGACTCGCTATATCGACACCGCGATTGATTTTAGGAAATGCTTGTGGCACATCATTTGCCGCAACATTCAATGCTTGCTTAATGTTCGGCATATACGCATTCAAAGCGAGAATCAATTTGGCCCGCTCATTGAGGGCTGGCACCGCATTGTTCACCTGATTCAATTTATCGACCGCATTTAAAACGTCACCTTTATAGCGCCCCAGGTTTCTAAATTCATTCGCTTTTTGATCGATTTCATTTTGATGTTCATCAAGATATAAAATCTTTTTGGCAACTTCATTTACTTTTGGCACTGCATTATTTGCTGTAGCAACCGCATCTTTAATTTTATTAATGGTTGGAATTTCATTTTCTAATTTAATACCTAAACGATTGGCTTCTTTTAATAATGCTTTCGTTACCGTTTCATTAAATTTATCATTCGCTTTTTGAACGATGGCACTCGTTCCAGCATTGGTCATTTTTGGCGCAATCGCATTTAATTTTTGATTGACTTTATATTCGATGTTTGCCCGTTCTGGTTTTTTACGAAGAGTACCGGTAATTTGATGGGTGAACGCCTTAGGTATGTATATCGCCGCATAGTATTTACCCATTCGTAAATCGTGATCCGCTTTTTCACGACTGACGAACTCCCAATCGAAATGGTCATCCTTTTTCAATTGTTCCACCACAGTATCGCCTACATTCAACGATTTGCCTCTCACTTTATCTCCTTCGTCCTCATTAACGACCGCAACTTTTATGTTTTTTGTATTTCCATATGGATCCCAGTTGGCGTCTAAATTAAACCATGCATAAAAAGAAGGGAGAAGCGCAAGCCCTGCAAGAATGACGAACACTGCTGGTGCTTTAACAATTTTCTTCAAATCCATCTTAAATAATTTTATCGCGTTTTTCATTTTGCACCTCAAGCTTATTCTATATTTCTTATGCATATTATTCAAATTATCATTTCTATATTTCCAGTAAATTGGTATAATGGTCTCGTTACGTTGTGTAGTAAATAAAGTTGATGTTCATCAACCTTATTGTCAAGTATTCACATTTTAACAATTCCAACTATCATTTGTACATAGATAAAGATTAAATTTTAAAGAGAGGTAGCGCTATGAAGACACATAAACTGCTCATCTGTATGCTTTCAACAACATTAGTCTTCCCTTCATATTCTGTGCATACGATTCATGCAGCAACTGATAACCCGTCATCTGAAACATCGACATTAGAAAGCACTTCTTCAGAGACGTCTATCGATAAAAATGGAACTGATGAAACGCCTAAAGATGAGAAAGAAAAGGCTGAGAAACAACAAACATCGTCTCAAACTAAAAAAGAAAAAACTAAAAAGACGACATCTTCTTCATTATTACCATCATGGATAAATACGTTGAATCATCCTTTAGGCATATTCAACCCTACAACAGAACATTCGACGCACTTTTGGGACAATTGGCTCGCTTTAGACCCACCTTCAAATACGATTTCTAAAGACGCTAACACATCAGAAAACGACGCTATCCTGGCGCAACCAACACCATCAGCTGCGCATTCAGACGTTGATCCTACTACGAATGAAACGACGAAAACAGAGGTGCCTTCATCAGAACATGACGCATCTCCATCAGAAGCAACATCTGAATCCTCACGAGATAACAGTCATCTCTCTGAAGAAGACCAAGCAGTAGCGAATGAACTCGACAACATTACGGATAAGATTCAGTCTAACCAACCGAGTGATAAGGATACATTTTCAGAAACGCCTGATAGCAAGCACGATGAGACGTCATCTAACGAAGCGCCAACTTCAGAAGACAAACATATTGAAGGTCAAGATGCTGAAAGCAATGAGACATCATCAACGGCCAACGACCACATTGACGATGCGCTCATCGATGCATATGGCAAAGATAAGAAAACGACACCTGATCCAAAGACAACCCAAGTGGACGCTAAAAAAGGCAACTCACCTAAACATTCAAACGAAACAAATACACAGTTACCGTCTCAAAAAGAAATCAAACATAGTGAAACACCAAAACAATCTTTTGAAGACGGTGTGAAAGCTTCCAACTTCAGATCAAGAGCAACATTCGTCACGTTACCTCAAACTTCAAATACGTCATCAACGTCTAACCCGTACATCGTTACAGAGAACAAAGATACACGGGCATTTATTAAATCCATCGCAAAAGATGCGCATGATATCGGACAGAAAGAAAATATTTACGCATCTGTGATGATTGCTCAAGCCATATTAGAATCAGATTCCGGTAACAGCGCATTGGCACGTGCGCCTCACTACAACTTGTTTGGGATTAAAGGTACATATCACGGGCACTCGGCTACATTTAATACGTTAGAAGATAACGGAGGTGCGTTATATCAAATTTCAGCATCTTTCCGGAGCTATCCAGATGAAAAAGCTTCCCTTCAGGACTACGCAGATTTAATTAAAAACGGCATTGATGGAAATCCATACATCTACAAACCAACTTGGAAAAGTGACACTACAACTTTTAAAGATGCCACAGCACATCTTGCGACAACTTACGCGACAGACTCGCATTATGCAGATAAGTTAAATAGTATTATTAAACATTACAACTTAACACAATTTGATCATACATCCATGCCTGATATATCAAACTTTACCGTAGCACATGAGGCGTCAGCTTCTCATTTCAAACCATTTACTGAAGCTGCTAGTGGAGCGGCGTACCCTCAAGGTCAATGTACATGGTATGTCTACAATCGTATGGCGCAATTTGGTCTTCATATCGGTGGTCATTTAGGTAATGCGCGCGATTGGGATCAACACGCAGCCAATGATGGTTACAGTGTCCGTTCAATTCCATCTGAACACAGCGCTGTCGTCTTCGAACCTGGTCAACTTGGCGCTGATGCATACTATGGGCACGTGGCTTTCGTTGAAAAAGTCAATTCAGACGGTTCTATCGTCATTTCAGAATCCAATGTTAAAGGATTGGGTGTGATTTCTTACCGCACCATTGATGCATCCGATGCCGAATTATTATCATATATTAAAGGTAAATAACCATAAAAAGGCTCCAGTGAGTGGTAAACTCATCTGGAGTCTTTAATGTCATTATGAGTTTTTCGATTTATGGCGTTTAGTGAACCAAATCACTACACTACCAAGTAGGATGAGCGCAATGCCGAATGGTAGTAAGGTTTGTTTTGCCACTCGACCTGCAGCAGGTAAGTCAAAATTACCTTCATGGTCAAATAGTCCACTTAAAAAGTCATCCGATGGCTTAATTAGAGATAACGCACGTCCTTGTGTAGGATTCGGGATATCCGGAATACGGTCTAAAATACTTTTTCCGCTCAACGCACGGTCAAATAAACCAAAGGGATTTAACAGGTGAGACTGCCCTCCGCGTAAATGGTCATTTAAAACGCCATCCATGCCTTTTAAAAATCCTATCATTTTATCGATTTGTACTTTTATGCGGTCAAGGTCATTTTTCGCTTTAATGATATCATTAAGACGTCCATCCGCATCTGACTTTAACTGTTTTAACAATGCTGCGCGCGAATCTGCCTTATTCGCGATTCGTTTCGCAAGCGCTCGCGCTGTCTCATCATTGAACTGTGATCCGAGTATCGTTTCAAGGGCTTGACGCTTATCATGCGCTTGATCTAACACATTTTCTAAAATGTCATCGCCTGTCATATGTGGTCCGTAGCGTTGTTTTAAACGATTTACAATTTGCGCGCTATTCGGATGCCCTTTTAAAATGTCAGACGCTATTTTAGCCGCTTCAACTGTATCATATCGTGTGGAAAGCAACGCCTCAAGCAATTCTTGAGGATTTGATGTATTGTCAATCATTGAACGCAATACATCATCACTAGAATGTGCCGATAAGCGATCAAACTCACTGACCAACTGGTTTGCGATTTGCGCATCCGTTTTATCTTTCGTTTGTACACGCTTTAAAATCGTATCTGCTTCTCTATCATTAAATGTTTGTCTGATTAACGATGTCACCGCTTCTGTTTTATGGCTGCTTGACTTCAATCGATTTAGCACAAGATCATTTTGCGTGTTTAATTGATGTTTTATCGCATCAATTTCTTTCGATAATAACGCTTTACGCTCCTCAGATAAATTCGGTTGTTGCACAAGTCTTGCCTCAAACGCCTTTAAACTTTCTGTTTTCGTAGCAACGTAATTGTCGAACGCCATCGCCCCATTAGGTAACGCTAACAATTGTTGAATATCTGTTTTAATATCACTGCTTTTAGGGTCTTTTTGATTCAATTCATCCAGCAAATGACGTGCAGATGTCGTAGTATCGAGGTTCACATCATTTAGTTTACCCCCATCAACTTTATTAACTGAGTGATTGAGTTCGGCAAAAAAACGGTCCATATTGTTGTTCAATTGTTCACGTATCACACGTGCCTCTTCTAATTGACGCGTATTTTGCGTCGAAGTTGATTTAACCTCGTTTAATAAACGATCAATCGCATCAATGCTTTTCGCCTGGCTCAAATCTGACGACAATTGTGCCTTTTGTTGATCTGTTAACATTCGCCACTGCTTTACTTCAGCTTGACGTTGTTGAATATATGCTTCCAGAGATGGTTGTTGATTCACATGTGTAACATTTTGTGCATTCACATTGGGAGAAATATGATTACCCAGCAACCCTGTTGAGATAACCAATACAGCACTGGACACTTTAAAAGAACGGTTTAACAAGTTACGACTATGCCAATGTTTGTTTCTCACCTTTTTCATAAACTTCACCTTTCTAATTTGACTCATTCACATTATAGACGGAAATGACAATAAATCATAGAGAAAGAATTCGAGAAATTTAATAAAAGGTAGATGAAAGAGGCTACCTTTTATTATACCAGGCATTAGGTTTATATTGGACAATCAACGCAGGATTTCTCATCATACAAATCGTGCTAACGCATCGTTACTTTCTAAAAAATTCTACAAATGAATCTCTTGATATAAATAAGACGATTCATAAAGTATAAACTTTAATTGAATAGAAAAAAGAGGTAATAAAATCGCATCAATTTTATTACCTCTTTTACATTTGATATGTTGACGCCTAGACGTATTTTTCCAAATTACTCTTAATCACCCTAATTAGATGTTAAAGCATATAGATAGAACGTCTCAATGATATTATCTACTAGGTTTAAAATTAATACTATCAGAGAAATACACATTCTTACCATGTCGCTTATCGAATTCAAATTCAATGGTTTTATAACCTATTGAACTCCCTTCAAACTCTCCTACACCTTTCAGAATTAACTTAGGCGCATTATTTGTTGGTATATCATAACGTGTGCGTAATTGCTTTACATTATAATCATCATTGCTTAAATGATATTCCGCTGAATAGTTTGGCACATTCGGATTATACGAAAAGTGTCCATTGTTATACTGATTTAAATCTTTGAACTTTGCATATTGTACAAAAAACTTAAATGACTCAATTTCTTTAGCTATATGTGTTTCTTTGATTGGTTTTGTAGGTATGAATTTATTGTTTACCATTTTCACAGGATACTCTTTTTCGTGACTTTTTAACTCTCCATTTTGATCTTCTGAAACATTATGTATGACATATTTACCATGTGCGATTTTTTTATTTCTATCAATAAATAGGACCATCCCTTTACTTACAAGCACTCCCTTACTTGATTCAATAGCCATCGTTGAACTTAATACCCAAGTCCCTTTATCATTCTTATCGAATTCCCCGTCTCTAAAGCCTTCTTTATCATAAAAGTCCTCTAGGTTTTTGATAGGATACATTTCTAGAGTATTATTAAAACTCGTCTTAATCTTCCCTTCTGTACTTGTTTCTTTAGTATTTTCGGTATTCTTAAATCCTCATCCAGCTATTACCAAAGCTAACATTATTGTTGTAATACAAACACTAAATCTTTTAAAACTACTCATATTTCCACCCTCTTACGTTGAGTCTTGATTTATAAAAGTACGCCCATACATATTAATGAATTTAAAAGTATTAGTAATTACATTTGAACTATCCGCTCTTATTTCGGAGTCATCTTTACACATTTTTCATCACTCTCCACTTGGTTGATAGTCTACCGTATCACCGTAATAAATAACTTCATCCTTATTTTTCTCAAAAACTATTTCTAAATTTTTATAACCTATTGAAGATCCTTTGAATTCTCCTATCCCTTTTAGTTTTAATTTAGGTGCTTTATTTGTTGGAATATCATACCGTTTTCTCAATTGTTTTACATTTTCATCATCATTCGATAATTGATATTCTGCTGAATAACTTGGCACATTGGGATTATAATCAAAATGACCTTGGCCATATGAATTTAAATCTTTGAAATTGGCAAACTGGACAAAAAATTTAAATTTCTCTATTTCATCTAATATTTTTTTATCTTTAATAACTTTGGTTGGAACGATTTTATTATTAACCATTTTAACCGGGTAGCTTTCTTCATAGTCATCTTTATAAGACCCTTCACCTATATGACTTATATAATATTTCCCCTCAGATGTTCTCGTGTTTCTGTTTATTCGTAGAACTACCCCTTTAACTATGTGCTTGTCATCTGTTTTTCGTTTAATTACCATGCTCGAATCTAAGAGCCACGTCCCTTTATCATTCTTATTAAATTCCGAATCTCTAAAGCCTTCTTTATCATAGAAGTCTTCTAGATTTTTAATCGGATACATTTTTAATGATTTGTTGAAGCTTTGTTTAATCTTTTTTTCAGATCTTGTTTCATTACTATTTTCTTTACTATTTTCACTGTTCATAAGGCCACATCCTCCCATCATTATTGTAAGTACTACTAAACCAATGCAGAGACTTATTGTTTTTATATGTATCATAGTTACCCCCGTGTCATAAGCTTGTGTCGTTGAAACTTTATACTAAAGCATTTCTTTGAATACATTTATTTAATATTTAGGTACGGATAAATATTCTGATGTTTCTTATTAAACTAAAATATTCATTACACTCTAATAATACTAATAATTGATTGTGCAATCCATATATTTCTTTATTGATTTTAAGCTTTATAACTTCTTATTTATAAACCTATTTCATGTTTTAATTTTTCTTGTTTTGCTTCTTTATCGTTTTCTATACAACAAAAACCCCTCTCAATCATCGTTTATTGAAAGGGATTTTACATACTTTGGGATTATGTTTGATTGTCATACTATCGATATATATTGATGTCTTTACCTTATGTATGAAAATTTGCATTTTCTATATCATAACTAATTAAAGACACGGCACTTGTTTCTTCAGTATTGTCTTTAATATTATCAGATGTTATTTTATATTCTTTTTCACTCATTTTAATCCCTGCTTGGTTGTAATTTTATTAAATCATCGAAATAAATATTTCTATTTTTTCCCGCTTCAAACTGTATTTTAAGTTGCTGATATCCTATAGAAGATCCCTTGAATTCACCTATACCTTTAAATAATAGTTTTGGTGAGTGTTTAGAAGGTATGTCATAACGCTTCCTCAATTGTTTTACATTATTGTCATCATTCGACAATTGATATTCAACGGAATAGCTCGGTACGTTCGGATTATAATCAAAATTACCTTGACCGTATGAATTTAAATCTTTAAAATCCGCATACTGTACAAAGAATCTAAAGTTTTCTATTTCTTTTTCAACTTTTTTATTTTCTATAGATTCTGCAGGAATAATTTTATTATTTACCATTTTCACCGGATATTTTTCCTCTTTATGGCTACTATTCTTAAAGCGGCTAATAAAATATTCTCCTTCTGCTTGCCTTGTATTTCTATTAATACGTAATACCATTCCTTTAGATTTTAAATCTTCATCTCCATTAGTTTGTATAGCCATTTCAGAATTTAAGACCCAAATCCCTTTATCGTTTTTATCAAATTCCCCATCTCTAAAACCTTCTTTATCATAGAAGTCTTCCAGATTTTTAATCGGATACATTTTTAATGATTTGTTGAAGCTTTGTTTAATCTTTTTTTCAGAACTCGTTTCATTAATGTTTTCTTTACTATTTTCACTGTTCATAAAGCCACATCCTCCCATCATTATTGTAAGTACTACTAAACCAATACATAGACTTAATTTTTTTATATGTATCATAGTTACCCCCGTGTCATAAGTTTGTGTAATTGAACCTTTATACTAAAGCATTTCTTTAAATACATTTATTTAATTTTTAAATGTGGTCGAATATTCTGATGTTTCTTATTAAACTAAAATATTCATTACACTCTAATAATACTGAAAATTGATTGTGTAATCCATATATTTTTTCATTAATTTTAAGCTTTATAACTTCTTATTTATAAACGTATTTCATGTTTTAAATTATCTTGTTTTACTTCTTTATCCTTTTCTATAAAACTAAAAATCCCTCTCAATCATTATTTATTGAAAGGGATTTAACATATTTTGTACTTAAGTTTGATTGTAAATCAATTTTAAGACTGTATTGGTTGTTTCTTTTTTTCGTTAACTGTAATCAATTAATTCATCATATGCTTCGCTCCAATGGTAGGATTGAAGTGTTTTTAGTGGTTTATATATTAATTTACTGTCTGGATTTGTCACCGCAACTTTGACATCGCCACCCCAATAACGGAGACGTTCTTGACAAATACCACAAGGGGTTAAAATTTTAAAATCACTATGTTCATCATCTCTTACTACGCAAATGCTATGCGTAATGACGTCCTCATTTTTATGCGCTTCTAAAATCGCACCTGTTTCTATACATAGAGCCGTGCTAGCATTTATAATCTCAGGCGCTACCGATATATAAATTTGCCCTTGTTTAGAATACATTGCAGTTGCACCACCCCAGCCGGTGGGATACCTATGTTGAATAAACTTCACAGCTTCTTCATATAATTGATTTTCAATAGTCATATCAATGCTCCTTTAAAAAGGTAATATGTTAAATAACCATATGCTTATAAGAGTAATGAGTAAAAACACACTCACGACACCTGTCACAACAACAACAGTTTCTACACCGTTTTTAAAGCGATGTCTTTCTTTCGTTATTGTTTTCTTACCATTTTCCATATAATCGACGATTTCTTTATACGTTTTTACATCATGTTTCTTCTTTATTTTATCTACTTTTATTGCACTATACATGGAAATTAACCAAATGACAAAAGGTCCCAAAAACCCAAACCATCCTTCACTATACTTGAGTGCTGCCGCAAAGGAAACTGCGGTTAAAAACATACTTATCACCATGATATTGCCATAACGCTCTATATTGGAGCTATCAATGTTATGTTTCATTTCTTCTACATCTCCTCTAACAAGTTGATCTAAGGAAACGTTGAACACTTCAGATAGGTATATTAAATTTTGTAAATCCGGATAACTTCTTTCATTTTCCCAATTGGAAATCGTCTGACTCGACACATATATTTTCTCTGCTAAGTCACTTTGAGATAACTGCATCGCTGTTCGATATGCTTTAATATGATGACCTACTTCCATATGCAACCGCTCCTTGCTTTCAATCTAACTTGTTCTCATCAGTCATACCATCAACACTTTTAATAAAACAAGGTAATCACACTATAAAAGTCTTTATAGCTCGTCATTTCCCTGGAAATAATACTTGTATTAGACGTCGATTCATCTCATCACCTCATTGTGGCTGATTCAACATGAACGGCTGCACATCAACCGTGAGTGATATATCATGAAAGTATGCTGTAGTGTTCCATGACTAACTCGCGCTAAACCTGTTTTATATCCCGTGAGTGATAGATTACTACTTCCTATTTAAGGGACAACGTTTTTATTTCTCAGCGCGTATGAACTTGAATCATTTATAGTGCAAATGACTCATTTTTTCTATTATCACATATTAATTCCTTTTAAAAAACGCCGTATAAACGCTTATTTTTAGTTAAAGACATTTTTAAAATATCTTTAAAAAATAAAAATTTTGAATCTATTGAATTCCCTAAATATTCTGCTATACTGATTTATGCGTTACTCGTCTGTTTTAAAACAGAAATAAAATATCATATCAAATAGCCGTGCGATTCATATTGTACACATTTTGACCATATTTATACATTATTCGAGTAACTATTAAAATATACTATTGTAAACAAATGGGGGAATTACATGAAGAAATACGATTTTCTTCCGAATAGACAAAATCGGTACGCAGTTCGAAAATTCACTGTAGGTACTGCTTCTATTCTATTGGGGACATTTTTATTAATGGGATCGAATGAAGAGGCAAAAGCGGCTGAAAGTACTGCGAGTACCGCACCAAATACCACGTCTTCTACATCGTCTCCAACAACGAGTTCTACATCGACAAACACGACATCAACCACAAATCAATCAAATTCAAATCCTACAACGCTACCAGACACATCAATGTCTACTGCCAATGCGACAGATACTTCCACATCAACGGCCACTGCTTCTACAGTAAGTTCTACAAATACCTCAACATCAACGACAACGACAGCTCCAGCAACATCAAGTACGACGACAGACACTTCCACTTCAGCATCTTCGCCAAATACAAATACAACAGTAACAGACACGACACATACGACAACATCAAATTCGAACACTTCACCACAAAGCACCTCGACAACGGCTGAAACGACACCGACATTACGTTCTTTTAGTTTAATGACCGCTTCTCCTACTGTCACGACTTTAGCCGCAACATCGGGAGCAAACGTAAATCAATTAGTCACTGTAACAAACCCTAAAATTTCTAAAACAACCATCGACCCAAACCAAAGTGGTAATTTCCGCTTAACTGCAGATTATGTCGTCAATGGAAAAGTAAACGGAGGGGACTATTTTACAATTCAAATGCCCACTTACGCTAATCTCAATGGAGAATTAGATTTCTCAGCATCTAACAATCAATTTCCGATTGATTTGTACTCTCCTGCAGGTTATGTCATTGCGAATGGTGTCTATGATACCAATACCAAAACATTGACTTATACGTTTACAGATTGGGTGAATGACAAAGAAAACATTTCCGGAACCTTTAACTTAGCACAATTTGCCGATCGTAAAACCGCACAAAAATCAGGCACGTATCCATTGGACTATAATTTAGCTGGAGAACCTTTCTCTACATCCATTACTTACACATACGACAATCATGATTATGGGGTCTATCCATCTTCTGTCGATACGATGATTACCCGTGTAGATGGAACAGAAAAAAACAACACGTTTACAGAAGTTATTTACGTAAACCCTAAAAATGTAGACTTAAGCGCTGCACGGTTAATTATGGGGAAAGATACACCTAATAGTAATGCCTTAATTGATTACAACACTACCAACTTTCACATTTATCAAGTGCCTGATCCAAGTGTGTTAACAGACAGTTACTATTTTAATCCTGCAGGCTATCAAGATTTAGCTCCAGAATTTTATCAAAACGGCTGGATTTATACGAATCTTGACGGTAACTTAGAAATCGATTTTGGTGCAATCCGCACACCTTTTGTTGTGGTGATGGACGCTCATTTTGATCCTAACCACAGCAATGATTTATCAACAAGAGCCACACTCATTGCGACAGATCAAAAGAACTATACCTCAAATTATAATTTTGATAATGGCTTTTTGGTCGAAACGAGCTCTGGTACCGGTGATGGCACGGTAAAAACGTATCGTTTAGGAGACTATGTCTGGAATGATGCGAATCAAAACGGCATTCAAGATGAAGGTGAAGACCCGATTGAAGACGTCGTCGTAACACTTAGAAACAGCAACGGTGATGTTGTAAAAACAGGTGTGACAGACAATTACGGAAACTACTTATTTACTGGTTTGCCGAATGGTACCTATACAATTGAATTTGTTCCTCCAGAAGGATATCTTCCTACAGCGGTGGGGTCAGGTACGGATAGAACGATTGATTCCAATGGTGAGATTGTAGACGTAACAATCAACGGAGCGGATAATTTTACGATTGACTCTGGCTTTTATCAACCTACTCCTGAACCAACGCCAGTCCCTGCTACGTATGAGCTCGGTGACTATGTCTGGAATGATTCCAATAAGGACGGAATTCAAAATTCCAATGAAGTCGGGATTGCCGGTGTCAAAGTTACATTAACTAAGCCCGATGGTTCTACTGTGACAACGACAACGAATGCGTCTGGGAAATATGTCTTTACCGGCCTTGAAAACGGCACATATACGGTAACGTTTACTACACCAGCGGGATTTGAACCGACCAAAATAAATATCGGCGATAGTCGTTTAGATTCTAACGGTTTATCAACGACCGCAACCATTAACAACAACGACAATTATTCTGTGGACTCTGGATTCTATCAACCTACTGTCGAACCGACACCCGTACCCGCTACGTACGAACTCGGCGACTATGTCTGGAATGATTCCAATAAGGACGGAATCCAAAATTCCAATGAAGTCGGGATTTCTGGCGTCACAGTCACATTAACCAAACCCGATGGTTCAACGGTTACCACAACGACGGATGCCACTGGGAAATATGTGTTTAAAGGACTTCAAAATGGCACGTATACGGTGACGTTTAAGACACCGGCAGGATTTGAGCCGACCGCAACGCATGTTGGTGATTATCGTCTTGATTCTGATGGTTTATCTACTACTGCTATAATTCAAAACGCAGACAATTTCACCATCGATTCAGGGTTTTATCAACCTACAAGCACGCCAGCACCCGTGCCTGCCACATACGAGATTGGGGATTACGTTTGGAATGACTCCAATAAAGACGGAATTCAAAATTCCAATGAAGTCGGGATTTCTGGCGTCACGGTGACATTAACCAAACCCGATGGTTCGACAGCAACGACGACGACCGACGCGTCTGGAAGATATGTTTTTACAGGACTTCAAAACGGTGACTACACAGTGACCTTTACGACACCAACAGGGTTCGAACCGACCGCAACCCATGTTGGCGATACACATTTAGACTCTGATGGCTTATCAACAACTGTAAAAATCAATAATGCAGACAATTTCACCATCGATTCGGGATTTTATCGCCCAACCGTTGAACCGACACCTGTGCCTGCCACATATAAATTAGGCGATTACGTTTGGAATGACTCTAACAACGATGGTATCCAAAACTCCAATGAAGTCGGTATCGCTGGCGTTGTCGTCACACTCACAAAACCTGATGGTACGACAGAAACGACAACGACCGACGCGTCTGGGAAATATGTCTTTACAGATTTACAAAACGGCGAATACACGGTGACTTTTACCACACCACAAGGCTATGTACCAACACGTATTAACGTTGGTGACGATCGCTTAGATTCAGACGGCTTGTCTACAACTGTCGTTATCAACAATGCAGATAATTTATCGATTGATTCAGGCTTCCATCAACCTGTCACAAACCCTATCCCTTCTGCAAGTAAACACAACTTAGGGGACTATGTTTGGAATGATAGTAATCGAGATGGTATACAAAATTCGAACGAACACGGCATTGCTGGCGTTACTGTAACATTGACAAAACCAGATGGTACAACAGAAACAACAACGACCGATGCATCTGGGAAATATTTATTTACTGGCTTAGATAACGGTGAGTATACTGTGACCTTTACCACACCACATGGATTAGAACCAACGTTAACTAATGTCGGTGACGACCGCTTAGATTCCAATGGCTTATCGACAACCGCAACTATCGATAATGCGGATAACTTATCGATTGATTCCGGATTCTATCAACCTGTTGCGGAACCGACACCCGTGCCTGCGACATACAAATTAGGAGATTACGTCTGGAACGATTCTAACAATGATGGCATTCAAAATTCGAATGAAGTGGGTATTGCAGGCGTGATTGTGACATTAACCAAACCTGATGGTTCAACGGTAACAACCACAACCGATGCTTCTGGAAAATATGTCTTTAACGGTCTGGAAAATGGCGAATACACCGTCACTTTTACCACACCACAAGGCTATGTGCCAACAGCAATTAATGTCGGCGATGAGCGTTTAGATTCCAATGGCGTTTCAACGACAGCTATTATAGATAATGCCGACAACGTCACAATCGATTCCGGGTTCCACAAACCTGTGACACCACCGACACCCGTGCCTGCCACGTATGCGTTAGGCGATTACGTATGGAACGATACGAATAAAGACGGCATTCAAAATTCAAATGAACATGGCATTGCCGGCGTCACTGTAACACTAACGAAACCGAACGGCTCGACGGTAACAACGACGACCGATGCCTCTGGAAAATACGTCTTTAACGGTCTAGAAAATGGTGACTATACGATCACCTTTACGACACCAGCAGGTTATGAACCGACAAAAATTAATGTCGGTGATGATCGTTTGGACTCTAATGGATTATCCACAACAGCCACAATCAATAACGCTGACAACATGTCCGTTGATTCCGGATTCTATCAACCCGCTTCACAACCAACACCGGTACCTGCGACTTATGAACTCGGGGATTACGTGTGGAATGATACGAATAAAGATGGCATCCAAAATTCTAATGAACATGGCATTGCCGGCGTCACTGTAACACTGACAAAACCAGATGGCTCGACAGAAACGACGACAACCGACGCTTCTGGTAAATATGTTTTCAAAGGTTTAGAAAATGGTGACTATACAATTACCTTTACGACACCAGATGGCTATGTCCCAACTCAAATCAACATCGGGGACAACCGTTTAGATTCGAATGGGGTCTCTACAACCGCAACAATTCATGATAATGACAACTACACTGTAGATTCTGGCTTTTATCAACCAACGACAGAACCGACACCGGTGCCTGCCACTTATGAACTTGGGGACTATGTTTGGAACGATTCTAATAAAGACGGTATCCAAAATTCTAATGAACATGGTATTGTTGGCGTCACTGTGACACTCACAAAACCAGATGGCACGACAGAAACAACGACAACCGACGCCTCTGGCAAATATGTTTTCAAAGGATTGGAAAATGGAGAATACACCGTTACCTTTACGACACCTCAAGGTTATGAACCGACACAATCCCATGTCGGAAATCACTACTTAGATTCAAACGGTGTTTCTACAAAAGCAACGATTAATGACGGGGATAACTTCACCATCGATTCTGGTTTTTACCAACCGACAATAGAACCGACACCGGTGCCTGCCACTTATGAACTCGGGGACTATGTTTGGGACGATTCTAATAAAGACGGCATCCAAAATTCTAATGAACACGGTATTGCCGGCGTCACTGTAACACTCACAAAACCTGATGGCTCGACAGAAACAACGACGACTGACGCTTCTGGCAAGTATGTTTTCAAAGGATTGGAAAATGGGGTATACACCGTTACCTTTACGACACCAAACGGCTATAAACCGACGCAATCTCATGTGGGCGACCACCAATTAGATTCAGATGGTTTAACTTCGAAAGTCATGATTAATAATAGCGATAACTTTACTGTCGACTCTGGATTCTATCAACCAACGGTAACTCCAACACCAGTGCCTGCCACTTATGAACTCGGGGATTACGTGTGGAATGATACGAATAAAGACGGCATCCAAAATTCTAATGAACATGGCATTGCCGGCGTCACTATAACACTGACAAAACCTGATGGCTCAACAGAAACAACGACGACTGACGCTTCTGGTAAGTATGTTTTCAAAGGTTTGGAAAATGGGGAATACACCGTTACCTTTACGACACCAAACGGCTATAAACCGACACACACTCATGTGGGCGATCACCAATTAGATTCAGATGGTTTAACTTCGAAAGTCATGATTAATAATAGCGATAACTTTACTGTCGACTCTGGATTCTATCAACCAACGGTAACTCCGAAGCCAACGCCGGAACCAACACCGGAACCGACACCGGAGCCAACACCGAAGCCAACGCCAGAACCAACACCAGAACCGACACCGGAACCGACACCAGAACCAACTCCGGAACCAACTCCGGAACCAACACCTGAGCCAACGCCTGAACCGACACCAGAACCAACACCGGAGCCAACACCGGAGCCAACGCTAGAACCAACACCTGAACCAACGCCAGAACCAACACCTGAACCAACACCTGAGCCGACACCAGCACCAACACCAGAACCAACACCAGAATCAACACCTGAGCCGACACCAGCTCCGGAATCTACGCCAAAATCGTCAGTGGTGCCAAACGTCACACACACTACGTCACAAGCAGTTTCTAGCGAACACAAACATACCACAACGCATAAAACAACATTACCTGATACTGGCCATAAAGACATGAACAGTGGTCTTATAGGTACATTACTTGCCGGACTTGGGGCACTCTTCTTATTCAGAAGAAACAAACGTACGCCTAAAGACTTGCGCAAATAAAAGACACATCCCTTAAGTGAAATACACTTAGGGGATGTTTTTTACTTCTACCACCACCTCCCCCACTAGATGCCTACTTTCTTAAAAGATTCAACATCTACCTCACCAAACACGTCATTCACATGCTACTTGATTTAGAACATCATTTTAAATACATGACCGGCCTAGACAACACACTGAAAACATTGATAAGGCAGTATTTTGTCTTTTCTAATTTTAATTCCTGGAAAAGATACTCCTTTAGTAGTAATTACGCACTAAAGCAGTCATATTTATAACATAATTAATAAACGTTAAAGTTAAGTTAAGCAATATTTAATTTTAACGTTTAACTTTCAGGTCTATAATAAGTTTGATTGTTAGTATTACGTAATCACCGATAATCAATTACTTTGGGAAATAGAAAAAAAGGAGCAATGAACATGAAATTATCTACGATTGCTAAAACAAGTTTAGCATTAGGAATTTTAACAACAGGAGTAATGACAACATACGCTCAATCAGCAGATGCAGCAGTACAGAACGTAGGAGTCCAAATAGTTTCTAAAGAGGCCCAAATCTTACACGATTATTATAGTAAAACATTTTGGGATTTACGAAATGTTAATGGTGAAAGAGAAGGTAACGTTGTTAAGGTTATTGATAAGTCTCAACTTACAGAAGTAAAATTATTAGGTCCTGAACAAAATATAATAAAAGATAAAGAATCATCTCAACTTGACGTTTTTGTAGTGAGAGAAGGAAACGGCAAACAAGCACCAACTCTTTCAATAAATGGAATCACTAAAACTAATAAAAATCAATATTATGACTATAATGCTAATCCACCAGTTACATTAACTAAGAAAAATGACAATACTATTTATCAAGAAAGCTTAGGAAGATTTGAAACAAACAAAGAACAAATTACACTCAAAGAAATCGATTTTAGATTGAGACAAAAATTAGTTAAAGAAAAAGATTTATATAAAAGTAGTGTTAGTAACGGTAAAATAGTTGTCAAGATGAAAGAAAAAGGAATTAAAAACGATTATTATACTTTTGAATTAAATAAAAAACTTCAAGAAGATCGTATGGGTGTTGTTATAAATCCAAAAGATATTAAAGAAATTTCAATTGATATTTAATAAAAATAAATTTTAGGAGTTTATGATGAGAGAGAATTTTAAGCTACGTAAAAAGAAAGTCGGCTTGGTTTCGGTTGCCATCGCTGCGATGTATATGACTATGCAAGGACAGGCGGAAGCTTCTGAAAATACGGCTGAAGTCCCTCAGCCAACAAGCATTCAAAATATTGAGGACAAACAAGTTGAACCTAAACGTCAACTTGTAACTGAATCACCAACAAATCCAGTTGTTGAACCTACTGAAGCGGTAGAGGCAAAACAAACAGATACAAAAGAGAACGTACAGGAGAACTACGTTAAATTAGATAAAGTAACGCCTGGTGATACTAAAATCACGGGAAAAACGTTACCTAATCAAATCGTTTCATTAACTATTGATGGCAAAAGTTTAGGTTCTGTTGAAGGCGGAGATGGCGGTTTTGCAGAATCTAATGAAAACGGCGAATTTACTTTTGATTTGAATGACAGAAACATTGTATATAATCAAAAGGTTGATGTGATTTCATCAAATTTAAATTTTGATATTGAATCTGAAGAAGGTTCAGAAGAAGCTATGCTAGAAGAAGAAGGTGCAGAGGCGACAGATACGACAACAACAGGTCGTTACGATAAAGCCTATGCGATTCCTACGAAACAATTAGAGAAACAAAATGGTCATCACCAAGTACTCATAGAACCGATTCTTAAAGATTCTGGCATTATTAAAGGCCACACATCTGTGAAAGGTCGTGTAGCTCTTGCTATTAATAATAAGTTTATTAATTTAGGTTACGATGATTTTGACAAAAACACACCATTAGCGCAGGCAAAAGCACGTAACGAAGGTATTTGGAAATTCATTGATGATAAAGGGTATTTTGAATTTGATTTCAAACGTACACCTTTTGAAAGTCATCAAATCAACAAAGATGACTTAATCTCGATTACATTCAAACCAGATGATGAGGAAGAAGCACTCATTCCTTTAATTTTCAACCTTAAAGCCAGTGACTTTGCAAATGTTGCTACTGCTACAACATCATATTCCCCTAATGATGTAAAAAAAGTCGCAACGTTAAACAATGGCGCATCTGATTTAGAAGTTGAAGATATTCATGGTTTTGTGTATGAAAGCGATCGTGGCATCGACAAACCTGTCGATAGCAGTCAAGGTACAAGAGAAATCAAAGGTAAAACAAAGTTTGCCAATGCAGTGGTTAATATTCATTCAAGCCTAGGTGAAGGTAATGAATTTCCTGATTTACAAGTAAATGAAAAAGGTGAATTTTCATTTAATGCTTCAGAAGTCGGAATCCGTTTAAATAATGGCGAAAAACTTCATTTCACAGTTGTTGATCCATTAACGGGTGCGATTTTAAGCAACCTTGTCACAAAAGAAATTACAGTAGCTGAAACGGAAGAAGAGAAAAAAGAACGAACGTTGAATGAGTTACTAGATATTACCCCTGCGTATTACCGTCTTGTAGGTGATGAAATTAGAGGTTACGACATTCATGGTAACGTGCTTGATTATTTCAATGCCAATGACAAGGAAGAAATTGCACGTCATTTTAAAAGCCTTGGAATAGATCAACCTAATTTTAAACTATTACCAGGATGGCCAACAGAAACAAAGTCAGCAACAATGACTGATTCTAAACCGGCTCTATCTGTTGCGGCAAACACAACAGCGATGCCTAAAGTAAGCGTACAGGCGCCATCTGAGGTTAAATCCGTGACATCACCTGAAGCATCATTAGAAACGCGTTCGGAGACAACACCTAAGACAAAGACAGAACCAACAACTAAAGCAAAGTCAGCATCTCGTCCGAATACTGCATCTCAACTAAGTACAACAGCTGAAACGACACCAGCGTCACAAACTATCCCTGTAACGACACTCGGTGTAGCTTCAATGAATCAAACAATGATGCAATCATCAAGCGCCCCAACTCCGGTATCAACTAACGTTGTATCACATGCTAAAACAACACAAGCGAAAGCTTTACCTGAAACAGGTTACGAAAAAACACATGCTGGATTGCTTGGTACATTTTTATTAGGACTCGGTGCATTGTTCCTATTAGGTAGAAAACGTAAATCAAATTAATTGATGCATTTTAATTCAAAATAATCAACACAATATATTAAGCGTGATTTCTTAAATTCCCAACAATGTCCCTATTGTTGGGAATTTGAGGTAACACGTCATTAAAAAGATGACTTTACTTTTAAACCCAACACATCACCCACCCAAAAGTATAGACGTTAAAGTCACCCCAAATGAGATTAAAGACATATTGAAAAATGTGAAATAGAGTTTAGGAGTTTATAATGAGAGAGAAATTCAAATTACGTAAAATGAAAGTCGGCTTGGTCTCAATCGCCATGACCGCGATGTATATTACCATGCAAGGTCAGGCGGAAGCTTCTGAACATGTTTCTGATGTAAGCCAGTCAACAAATTATAGTAGTGACCAAAGACGCGTTGTATTGAGCCCCCAACAAACAACTGAAGGTCACACAAATACACACGTTCAAACCACTGAACAAACAAATGAAAAACAAACCGTTGTGAAAAAAGAAACACCTAAAAATTTCGTGGAACTAAATGAAATAAAACCAGGTGACAATCAGATAACAGGTAGAACATTGCCTAATCAAACAATTTTACTAAATATTGATAAAAAGAGCGTAGATTCCGTAGAAGGTGACCTCGTAAAATCTGATAGCAATGGGAATTTCACTTATAATTTAAACGATAGAAAAATCGTTTATAATCAAGAAGTAGAAATAACATCGTCAAATTTCAACTTAGAGCTAGATATTGAGTCTGAAAATGAAGAAAACGCTATGGAAGAAGAGAGTAATGACTTAAGTAAAAGTGTTAAAACCGGTCGTTACGATAAGGCCTATTCGGTTCCCACTAGACAATTAGAAAGAAATAAAGGCCATCACCAAATTTTTGTAGAACCTATTCTTAAAGACTCTGGCATTATTAAAGGACACACGTCTGTAAAAGGCCGTGTCGCACTCGCAATTAATAATAAGTTTGTTAATTTAAGTGATAGTAGCGAATATGAAAAAGCCATGTCAAATGCTGATGCTAAATCTCGTGTTGATGGCATTTGGAAACATATCAATGATAAAGGCTACTTTGAGTTTGATTTTAAACGCAAACCATTAGAAAACTTTAATTTAAAAGATAATGATTTAGTATCTATCACTTTTAAGCCAAATGATGAAGATGAAGCGATAATTCCGTTGATTTTCAATGTAAAGGCAAGTCATTTCGATAGTATCACATCTGCTATTACTTCATATAACCCAAATAATGTAAAAAAAGTTTTTGTGCTTAATACGATTGCGGATGACTTACAAGTGGATAATATACATGGTTATGATTATGTAAGTAACCATGGTATTGATAAACCGGTTGAAGGAAGTAAAGGCACTAAAACAATTACTGGAAAAACAAAATTTGCGAATGCGGTTGTCAATGTGACATCTAGTCTTGGAGAAGGCAACGAATTCCCAGATTTACAAGTTGGTGAAGATGGTAAGTTTTCATTTAACGCATCTGGTGCAGGATTCCGTTTGAATAATGGAGAAAAACTACATTTTGTCGTTGTAGATCCATTGTCTGGTAAAGTTTTAAGTAAGCTCGTGACGAAAGAAATTAAAGTCGCAGAAACTGAAGCACAAAGAAAAGAACGCGAATTTGATGAATTAATTGAAGTTACCCCTGCTTATTTCAAATTAGCAGGTAACGAAATAAGAGGCTATGATATTCATGGTTATATCCTCACATATTTCAATGCATATGATAAAAAAGAATTAGAACGCCATATTTATAAAAAAGGTCAATAATGATTTAACAACAGCTTTATCGCTTTGATAAAAACGCTAATTTATCATTTCGATAAGCTGTTTTTTATGCCTAATTTATGGGGATATTTCCCAATTTTATGATTAAAGATTATTTAGTATTAAAGGAGTTATAGATATGAAATTATCTACAATCGCTAAAGCCAGTTTAGCATTAAGTATATTCACAACAGGTGTCGCTACAACAAATACACAAGCTGTAGAGGCTGCCTCTTACTACTACGGAGGACCATCTTATTCAAATTCATTTTACAAAAATATTTCCAATGATGCTCAAAGTTTGTATACATACTACTCAAAGCACAGTTTTGATTTTAGATATCAGAAAGGTTATGGAGATGGGAAAGTCGTTGAGGTTGAAGATTCTCGTTCACACCAATTTAATGAGATTTCGTTAGTTGGACAAAACAGAAGTCAATTTTATCAAAATCAACTTAGCAATATTGATGTATTCGTTGTGAATGAAGGCTACGGCTATCAAGCTACCAATTATTCTGTTGGTGGTATTACGAAATCAAATAGCCGTTACTATCCAGGTCCTGTTGTAAGTCCACGATTAACAATTAATCATGGTGGTCACATTTCTCACGTCAACTTTAATATTTACAAAGAAGAAATCTCGCTCAAACAAATTGATTTCAAAATTAGACATCAGTTAATTAAACATTATGGACTTTATCAAAATGGCAAAAAATCAGGAAGTATCATTATAAATATGAATGATAATTCTTCACATCATATTGACCTAAATTCTAAATTGCCTGCTGAAAAAATGGGTAATGTGATCGATTCAAGAAATATTAAAGACATTAAAATCGAGATGAAACACTATTAATGCGTGTGATTTTCATATGTCCCTTTTAACATAAATTGAATTAAAATAAACAGCTTAACAGATCATTTTATGAAATGTTCTGTTAAGCTGTTTTTGATTTAATGTAAAAATTTTTTCTACAAACGTGAGAACACAAGGGGCTCTAAAGATAGACAATTATATAATTATTAATTTCAATTAAATTTTGAATCCCGAATTATATAATCAATTGAACTTTCAGAATATTTTGCTATACTAAGTAATGCGTTGTCCATTTTATTGTTTTTAAATAAAATATTGTATCGCTTTATGGCGCAATTTTATGCGTTGTTACAGTATGTTGGACAACAAAAACTTATATCATATGGAGGATTTTTATGGAGAACCAAAATTTCTTACCAAATAAGCAAAACAAGTACGCCATTCGTAAGTATACGGTGGGTACGGCATCGATTTTATTAGGTTCGATTTTATTAATGGGTCATCATGAGGAGGTTAAAGCAGCGGAAAGTACACCAACATCAACGCCTGATACGTCGTCAACATCTCAAAACACATCGTCTAATACGACGTCTTCTCCAAGTACAATCGCATCACCTACAACGAATACGACTGAAACGCCAAAGACGGCGACGGCCACAACTCCTAATTCGACTTCTAATGCGACTACTTCTACGTCTACTTCTGAGACATCGCCTTCTACAAATACCTCTACTTCTGAGTCATCAACTTCTACTAATCCAACTGCGGTAAAAGACACGACAACTTCTTCTGATCAATCCACACAACCTACAACGCCTCAGTCTAAACCGAGTACGGATAGTCAAACATCAACGTCTTCGAATACTACTTCTACTGATAATAAAACGACTACGAATTCAAATACAACATCTACCGCTAATAAAACTGCGCCTACATCAACGTCAGAGTCAACCTCTCAAGCGTCTACATCAGACTTGCAATCAACAGCTAATTCTACATCAACTAGTGCAGCTACTAAAACGACAGTATCATCAACCGTTGATAATACTGCACCATTAAGTGCTGTTACACCAAATTCAACGACTGGCATTACATCCTCTGTTCAATCTAAGCCTACAAATACAGTCACAGCACAAGGTGCAAATCCAGCCACTGTGTCTAATACAAATACGGATAATACTTCTTTATACGCATTATTGAAAGAATCTTCTGATAATAAAGATGCGAATACTGTAACGACTACATCTGAAACGACACCGACATTACGTTCCATTAGCACTTCTGCACAACCTACACGCATCTCAAGAGCTACAGCTACAGGCACAAACGTGAATGATTTAGTCACAGTTTCAAATGCATCAATCTCTCAAGATGCGATAGACCCTAACCAAAGCGGGAACTTCCGATTAAAAGCAGATTATGCGGTGAATGGTAAAGTTAAAAGTGGTGATTACTTTACACTTCAAATGCCAACATATGCCAATGTAGATGGCGAGCTTGACTATTCGGCAGATAATAATCAATTCCCTATAGATTTGTATTCCCCATCAGGCTATGTGGTCGCAAATGGCGTTTATGACACTACAACGAAAACATTAACGTATACATTTACAGATTGGGTGAATGATAAAGAAAATATCTCAGGTAGCTTTGACTTAAGTCAATTCGCTGATCGTACAACGGCTCAAAAAGCTGGTACGTATACATTAAATTACAATTTAGCAGGTGAAACGTATACTACACCAATCACCTATAACTATGATCGCCATGATTACGGCTTAGATCCCGCTTCAGTCGATTCGTTAATTACAAGTGTGGACGCGACAGGCAAAACCAATGATTTCTCAGAAGTCGTTTACGTAAATCCACAAGATAAAAACTTGAGTTCAGCACAGTTAATACTTGCCCCGAAAGACGCGAATAGTAATGCGATTATCGATTTAAACACGACGAATTTGCATATTTATAAAGTGCCAGATCCGAGTCAACTTACTGATAGTTATGATTTTAATGCGGCAGAATATCAAGATTTAGCTCAAAACTTCTATCAAAATGGCAGTATTTACACAAATGCGAACGGTCAATTAGAAATAAATTTTGGTGCCATCGACGGTCCTTATGTTGTCGTTATGGATTCTAAATTTGATCCTACTCTTGGATCTGAGTTAACGACAAGAGCTACCCTTAATGCGACAGACTATTATGGGAAATCATCAAGTTTCTATTTCGATAATGGCTTTACTGTTGAAACAAGTACCGGTTCTGGTGATGGTACGGCACAAACATATCGTTTAGGCGACTATGTATGGGAAGATGCGAATCAAAATGGTGTTCAAGACGCAGGTGAAACCCCTATTCCAAATGTCGTCGTAACTTTAAAAGATAGTCAGGGAACTATACTTGATACTGCAGTCACAGATGAATACGGTAACTATTTATTCTCTGGTTTGCCTAATGGAGATTATACGGTAGAGTTTGTAACACCAGATGGCTATACACCAACCGTGGTTAATGCAGGTGGTAATGATGCGACGGATTCTGACGGCGGTACAGTACCTGTGACGATTAATGGCGCGGATAACCTTACAATTGACTCTGGATTTTATAAGCCAGCACCAGAACCAACGCCTGTCCCTGCCAAATATAATTTAGGTGACTATGTATGGAATGACTCGAACCATGATGGTATTCAAAATTCGAATGAAGTCGGTATTGAGGGTGTTGTTGTCACACTTACTAAACCGGATGGATCGATTGTTACTACGACGACAAATGCTTCTGGTAAGTATGTATTTAATGACCTTGAAAATGGTGATTACACTGTTACATTTACGACTCCGGATGGCTTTGAGCCAACGCTCACTAATGTCGGCGATAACCGTCTAGATTCAAATGGTATTACAACAACTGCGTCAATTAATAATGCAGATAATATGACAGTTGATTCTGGGTTCTTCAAACCAACTATTAACCCGACACCTGTCCCTGCCAAATATAATTTAGGTGACTATGTATGGAATGACTCGAACCATGATGGTATTCAAAATTCGAA
Source organism: Staphylococcus sp. 11007852 (assembly GCF_011394325.1). Lineage (NCBI taxonomy): Bacteria > Bacillati > Bacillota > Bacilli > Caryophanales > Staphylococcaceae > Staphylococcus > Staphylococcus sp. 11007852. Next base: position 56,176 of record NZ_JAANBJ010000029.1, read on the forward strand.
TGAAGTCGGTATTGAGGGCGTTGTTGTCACACTTACTAAACCGGATGGATCAATTGTTACTACGACGACAGATGCTTCTGGTAAGTATGTATTTAATGACCTTGAAAATGGTGATTACACTGTTACATTTACGACACCAGATGGCTTTGAGCCAACGCTTACTAATGTCGGCGATAACCGTCTAGATTCAAATGGTATTACAACAACTGCGTCAATTAATAATGCAGATAATATGACAGTTGATTCTGGGTTCTATCAACCGACACCTGAGCCGAATCCGAACCCAACACCAGAACCAACTCCGGAACCTAAACCTAATCCAACTCCGGAGCCTAACCCTAATCCAACTCCGGAACCTAACCCTAATCCAACTCCGGAGCCTAACCCTAATCCAACTCCGGAGCCTAACCCTAACCCAACTCCGGAACCTAAACCTAATCCAACTCCGGAGCCTAACCCTAATCCAACTCCGGAGCCTAACCCTAACCCAGCTCCGGAACCGAATCCGAACCCAACACCAGGATCTACATCCGTACACACGACATCGAAACAACCAACGCCTATGCCAACTCATGCATCAACAATATCTAGCTCACAAGAAAAATCAGGTAAGTCTAATGCATTACCTGATACAGGTAAAGAAACGACACATACTGGTATAATTGGAACATTATTCGCAGCCCTTGGAACACTTTTCATTTTTGGAAGACGTAAGCGTTCTAATATAAAATAATAAACGTTTATAGGTGGGCACCTCGGTGCCCACCTTTCATATGTGTCGATATTGTTACAACAATTTTTTTGCATAGTCAACTAAATTTAATAACCGAAAAATTGATGTTTTAGTTTTTATTTTTTAAATAATATCGCCCTAATGTCTACAACTGCCGTTATAACAACTTTTTAGATGCCTATTTTATCTTTAAACAAGTCTTTATTTTTTGTTTTTTTATATAAAGATTATGCAAATACATAATCTATTAACTTCTCACCCCCTATCGCCCCTCTTATAAAACCCCGTCTATCCTTCGTCCTATGCGCGTTGTCTATATATGTCTTAATATTTTAGAAACTTAAATAATTTATTAGATATTATAAATCTTAAAAATTGATTGTATTTTTACAATCGTTTGATATACTGATTTAAGCGTTGCTCATTTGTTTAAATATATTAATTATGTTTTATACATCATTTATATCCTTTAATTTTATATAGCTTAAAATCATATCGACTGCACAATGAGCAATATACTTAATTTTTATTTACGAACTACGGGGGAATAACATGAAAAAATTAGATTTTTTACCGAACACACAAAACAAATATGGAATTCGAAAGTTTACAGTGGGAACAGCTTCAATTTTATTAGGAACATTATTATTGATTGGGACAAATAATGATGTTAAAGCAGCAGAAGTTACTGCGACAGCAACAAATACAACATCTACTACATCAGATACAGCTTCATCTCAGCCTTCTGATACTGCGTCAGTAGCGACATCTGAATCATCAACACCTACAGCGACAACATCTACTACTGATGCGACAACATCAAATACAAATGTTACAGATTCTACAAACACATCCAATTCACCAACTGAAAATACTACTGCGACATCTGATAACACTACAACGCATACAACAGATGCCACAACAAATACTGCATCAAGCAATACAGTAACACCTGATAGCATAATGTCTGAAACTACACCGTCAACAGATAGTACACCTGTTACAACGGACAATGCATCACCTGTTGACACATCAGTATCATCAACCAATGATACAACGACAGTGTCAACACAACCCGAAACAGTGAATACAATAACAGCTGAAAGTACAGCAGCCCCATCACTAGACAGTACGACTGCAGATACGTCTAACAACAGTCCTAATACTATTGCGACAACAGCAGAAACAACACCGACGTTACGTTCAATAAGTTTGACGTCTCAACCTACGACAACCACTTTTGCGACTGCAACTGGCACGGGTACAAATGTGAATAATTTAGTCACAGTCACAAATCCAACAATTTCTAAAACAGCCATTGATCCAAACCAAAGCGGTAATTTCCGTTTAACGGCAAATTATACAGTTGATGGTAAAGTTCAAGGTGGCTATTATTTTACAATTGAAATGCCCACATATGCCAATGTAAATGGTGAACTTGATTTCTCTGCTAGCAACAACCAATTTCCTATCAATCTTTACTCTCCAGCAGGTTATGTAGTCGCTAATGGCGTATACGATACTATAACGAAAACGTTAACGTATACATTTACAGATTGGGTAAACGATAAAGAAAACATTTCAGGTCGTTTTAACCTTGCCCAATTTGCGGATCGTAAAACAGCGCTCAACTCAGGTACATATGACTTAAGCTATAACTTAGCGGATGAAACTTACAACACACAAATTACGTATAATTACGACAAACATGATTATGGGATTTATCCTGCATCCGTCGATACGATGATTACAAGTGTGGATGGAACTGAAACAACAAACACATTTAAAGAAACGATTTATGTCAACCCAAAAGATGTCGATTTAAGTAATGCGCGTTTGATTTTAGGTACAGATACACCTAATAGTAACGCCATTATTAATTACGATACGACAAAGTTACACATTTATCGTGTATCAGATCCTAACCAATTAACAGATAGTTATTACTTTGATCCAACTGGATATCCTGATTTAGCACAAAGTTTTTATGACTCTAATCGAATTTATATGAATTCTGATGGTAAATTAGAAGTTAACTTTGGTGGTATGGATACACCATATGTAGTCATGATGGAATCAAAATTCAATCCTAATCACAGTAATGATTTATCTACACGTGCTACACTTATCGCCACTGATTTAAATAACTATACTGCCGAGTATTATTTTGACAATGGCTTTTTAGTGGAAACAAGTTCTGGATCTGGTGATGGTGTTGCTAAAACGTATAGTCTTGGTGACTACGTTTGGGAAGACTCAAACCAAAACGGGATTCAAGATGCTGGTGAAACGCCGATTCCTGGTGTAGTTGTTACTCTAAGAGACAGCAATGGGTATGTCGTGAAAACAGGCGTAACCGATAAATATGGTAACTATTTATTTTCTGGATTAAATAATGGTTCGTATACCGTAGACTTTGTCACACCTGATGGCTATGTTCCAACTGCTGAAAAAGTAGGAACGGATACGACTGACGATTCAGATGGCACAAGTGTTCCAGTGACCATTGATGACGCAGATAATTTCACAATTGATTCTGGTTTTTATAAACCAACACCTGAACCAACGCCTGTCCCTGCAACCTATAATCTTGGGGATTATGTGTGGAATGACTCTAACAAAGATGGTATTCAAAACTCGAATGAAGTCGGTATTGAGGGTGTTGTTGTTACACTTACTAAACCGGATGGATCGATTGTTACAACGACGACAGATGCTTCTGGTAAGTATGTATTTAATGACCTTGAAAATGGTGATTACACTGTCACATTTACGACACCTCAAGGATTTGAACCAACACTGACAAATGTTGGAGATAGCCAATTAGATTCTGATGGATTGACGACTAAAGTAACGATTAACAACGCTGACAATATGTCGGTTGACTCTGGTTTCTATCAGCCAACGGTTGAACCAACACCTGTACCAGCGACATACAATTTAGGCGACTATGTATGGAATGACTCGAACCATGATGGTATTCAAAACTCGAATGAATTTGGTATTGAGGGCGTTACTGTCACACTTACGAAACCAGACGGGTCTACTGTGACAACAACAACGGATGCCTCAGGTAAATATGTATTTACAAATCTTGAAAATGGTGATTACACTATTACATTTACAACACCTAATGGCTTTGAACCAACACTGACAAATGTAGGTGATGCGCACTTAGATTCAAACGGCCTCACGACATCGGCCACTATCAACAATGCGGATAATATGACGGTCGATTCGGGGTTCTATCAACCGACACCTGAGCCGACCCCGGAACCAACACCTGAACCAACGCCGGAACCAAC
>NZ_JAANBJ010000030.1:0-82322 GCF_011394325.1 Staphylococcus sp. 11007852
TCATTAAGTGATGCGATGAGCCGAATCGAGACCGAGAGGTCTCTTTTTTTTATCTAAAAATGATATTCTAATAAAGGATGACGTGTAGAAATATCAAGAGAGTTTAGGTGAATAATATTGAAAGGATATATGAAGCAACTCACATTTATTGATAAGAAAAAGATAGATATTCGAAAAGGGTTACGTCAAGGAATGCTCATGTTCATTCCTTTGCTATATGGGCTATTGTTTAATGATTTTCCTTCAGCATTACTCATATCGATTGGGACACTCGCACATGTTTATGCCTTTGATTGGACATTTACCTCACGCATGCGTATCGTGTCATTGACGTCATTTAGTTTTGTCATTGCGATGATGCTAGGTACTTTGACGTCTGGGAATCCCATTGTGTTTGCGATTTTTTTACTTGTCTTTTCGGTCATTCCGTATTATATTTTTACGACGCTCAATGTACCAGGACCGTCTTCTACTTTTTTTATCATTGCTTATAGTCTGTCTTTAGTCATGCCGCAACAGCCGGAAGAATTTTTATATCGCGGCGCCATGGTGGGGGTTGGGGGGTTACTATCACTCATCGTTATTGTAGTAGATCATTTGTTGAAACGTGATACTCATGAAGCGAATGCGATTAAAAATGAGTACCAACTATTACAAAAGTTGGTGCAACAGTTTAATGACCAAGCACAATTTAATGATTTAACGAAAGTCGCGGTTAAGACGTTTATAGCGACTTCCGAAACTTTAAACACGACAGGCTCATCTTTACAAAAACGGTCTGTCGCTTATCAAAGAGCAGTGCTATTACATCAATGGGCAGAAGGGGTCTATTCAGAACTGCTGGAATTGAACGCAAAAGGTATTCGTCCGATGCCCTCAGTGATCAAAGATATGATAGACCATGTCAGCAATGCGGTTGTTCATCCAAATGAAAAACGTAAAATGTGGAGAAAACGTATTGAAATTGACGGGAAATTTGATGAGTTAGTGATGTTGATATTTAAAATAGATGAAACATTAGCTTCTACAGACATTAAAGTGAAAGAGAATATAGAAATTCGTTCGCCTCAGTATAAACATCGTCTTCTCAATCATCTCACACCTGAATCAGCTGCTTTTGTGGCGACAATGAAATATTCATTAATTATGGGTGTATCTATCTTAGTCGCGCTTGTATTTAATCTTGAACGTGCGTATTGGGTGCCTTTAAGTGCACATACAGTGCTTATCGGTGTTACCAATGTTGCGAGTCTACAGCGAGCGTTGGCTCGTTGGCTTGGTACAATGGTCGGTGTGATACTAACGGCCGGTTTTCTAAGTTTAGAGCCTCATATTGGTGTGGTGATTGTGTTACTTGCCTTAAGTGGAGCTTTGACTGAGGCCTTGGTAGGTGCAAATTATGCACTTGCGATGATTACCATTACATCCCAAGTTTTATTGCTTAGTGGGCTGGCGCAAGGTGTGTTTACGCCGATGATCGCGATACCTCGGTTTTTAGATACAACGGTAGGAGTTCTTATTGCTGTTATAGGGGTACTCCTAATTGGTCGTCATATTGCTTCGAAACATTTACCTATCATTATGGCAGATGTTGCACGTGTGGAAGCTCAAATCTTTCACTATGTATTCTCAAAGCAACAATATCCAAAAGTATTCAAAGGATATAACCCACGTAAAGATAAATTACGTATGAAACTAAAAGTTGAAAATATGGAGATGATGTATACGCGCGCTTACGGTGAAATCTCTTCGAATCATAAGCGAACGCAGTATTACTATCCTGCAATTTTCTTACTGCAACAAATTCACTTCAAACTCACTCAAATTTTACATGATGATCGTGGTGTTTATTTAGATGATCGCGCGTTAGGTGATTACTTGGTTGTCTTTGAAAACATTGCGAAATTATTTGAATGTGGGAAATATCATAATGAGGTGATTAATCTACCTGAACTAAAACATTATGTCCAATTGCGCCAGTTTTTAATGCAACTTCAAGAAATTGAACTATATGATTATCAAAATGAAAGAAATCCGCATTTATTAAAAGATTAAAAACGACTTAAACTATATGGCTACATAAAATACAAAAACCGTTTAACTCCTGCAGTTAAGGGGCTGAACGGTTTTTGTATTTTTAAGTACAAGTAGCTTCTATTTCTAGACTCTTCAGTAACTGTGTAGCATGTGCTTCCACTTCTTCCATTGGAATACCGCCAAATCCTAATACAAATTGTGGTGTGTGTGGTGTTGAATGATAACAATAGGCGGATAAAGGTTTTAAATCGATACGATGGCGTTGAAATTGTTTAAGACATTGGTCCTCGGTCCAGCCGTTTTTGATTGTTATTACGAAATGCATCCCTGTCATTTCACCCGAGATTTCGATATGCTCTGGGTACTCGCGCAGTATGGTAATCAGTTTGTCGCGCTTTTGACGATAGATTTTACGCATTCTGTTCAGATGACGTTCAAAATGATGTGATGCCATAAATTGACTGACCATATATTGTGTATGCCTTGGTACACTACCACCTTCTATATTTTGTGTCTGTTGATATTGCTTTTGAAGTGTTTCGGGTAAAACTGCATAGGCGATTCGAATGGAAGGGGCGATGGATTTTGAAAACGTACTGACATAAATGACGCTTCCTGATTGATCTAAACTTTGAAGTGCAGGAATGGGTTTTCCTTCATAGCGAAATTCTGAATCATAATCATCTTCAATGATATAGCGTGTGGGTGTGGCGTGTGCCCATTTCAACAAAGCGATTCGGCGTTTAAGTTTCATCGTGACACCGGTCGGGAATTGGTGACTCGGTGTGATATAGACCACATCTTTTTCACCATGATGATCATCAACGTGCAAACCATCATGATGTACTTGAAGAAATGAATAATGAATGTGTTTTCGTTTTAACAATTGATGGACTTGAGGATACAAGGGATCTTCTAAGAGATAATGACTTTTGGGTGATAAGAGATCCGTAATAATCGATAAAATTTGATCGGTTGATGATTCAACAATGACTTGTTCAGGTGTGGCTTGGACACCGCGACTATGGAAAAGATAGTGACTGATTTCTTTGCGTAAGGCATACTCTCCTTGTTTATGTCCTGTTTCAACGAGATGGTGTTGTAAATCTTCAAATGCTTCTTTGGCAAACTTTCTTAAAATAGCAAATGGAAAGTGTGCTTGATCAATCGCGCCTAATTGAAAGCGATATTGGTAAGAAATGGCATTCTGGGAAGATGCTTGAAATGTGACGGGTGTTTTTGACGGTCTAGCGATAAAGGGTAAGGATTCGATATCACTTACATAATATCCAGATTTTGGTTTACTCACGATAAATCCTTCATCAATCAACTGTAAATAAGCATGTTCAATGGTCGTTTGACTCACTGACAAATATTGGCTTAAATGCCGTTTAGAAGGAAGTTTCTCACCTTCACGTAACGTACCTTCGATTATACTTTCTTTAATATTGTCATAAAGCTGTATATAAATGGGTTGATTACGTTTTTTATCTATATGAAACATCAGCATTTCCATGTCTATCACTCCAAACTGACCACTTTAATTTGTTTATTTCTGACTCTTTTATAGGTTCAGATTATAGTATAAGCTACTCTTGTATATTCGAAAAGGGGGCAATATTCATATGTCTAAACAAGTAGGTTCAGATCGCGTTAAACGCGGTATGGCAGAAATGCAAAAAGGCGGCGTAATCATGGATGTGGTTAACGCTGAACAAGCTAAAATTGCGGAAGAAGCAGGTGCTGTAGCAGTTATGGCACTTGAACGTGTGCCATCTGACATCAGAGCAGCTGGTGGCGTGGCACGTGCATGTAATCCTAAAATCGTAGAAGAAGTTATGAATGCAGTATCTATTCCAGTTATGGCGAAATGTCGTATTGGTCATATTACAGAAGCTCGCGTTTTAGAAGCAATGGGTGTCGACTATATCGACGAATCTGAAGTATTAACGCCTGCGGATGAAGTATTCCACCTTAAGAAGAGTGATTATACTGTCCCATTTGTATGTGGATGTCGTAATTTAGGTGAAGCGGCACGTCGAATTGGTGAAGGTGCTGCGATGTTACGTACGAAAGGTGAACCAGGTACAGGAAATATTGTTGAAGCAGTACGTCACATGCGTCAAGTGAATCAAGAAGTGAACCGCATCACTGTGATGAGCGACGATGAGTTAATGACAGAAGCGAAAAACTTAGGCGCACCATACGATGTTCTAAAAATCATTAAATCAACAGGACGTCTTCCAGTTGTTAACTTTGCGGCTGGTGGTGTAGCGACACCTCAAGATGCAGCGTTAATGATGGAATTAGGTGCGGATGGTGTCTTTGTAGGTTCAGGTATTTTCAAATCTGAGGATCCTGAAACATTCGCAAAAGCAATTGTTCAAGCAACAACACATTACCAAGATTACGAATTAATTGGTAAATTAGCGAAGGAACTTGGCACAGCAATGAAAGGATTAGATATTAATTCCCTTTCATTAGAAGAACGTATGCAAGAGCGTGGTTGGTAAGATGAAAATAGGTGTACTCGCTTTACAAGGTGCTGTACGTGAACATATTCGTCATATTGAAGAGAGTGGTCATGAAGGCATTTACGTAAAAAAAGTAGAACAATTAAATGATATCGATGGTTTGATTATTCCAGGTGGCGAGTCAACGACGTTACGTCGTCTAATGACTTTATATGGTTTTAAAGAAGCCCTTCAACAATCGGAGTTACCGATGTTTGGCACCTGTGCTGGGTTAATTGTTCTTGCAAAAGATATCGTTGGAGAAGAAGGATACCTTCAAAAGCTCGATATTACCGTTGAACGTAATTCATTTGGTCGCCAAGTAGATAGTTTTGAAGCAGACTTAACGATTAAAGGCATCGAGGCGCCTGTTGAAGGTGTGTTTATCCGTGCACCACATATTCAATCTGTTGAAGATACAGTAGATGTGCTTGGCATCATTGATAACAAAATCATTGCAGTGCGTCAAGGGAAGTATTTAGGTGTGTCTTTTCATCCGGAACTGACTGATGATTACAGTATTATTGATTATTTCATCAATGACATTGTAGCCAAAGCCTAAATATGTTCGTTTACATTTAAAAATAGTTTAGCGCATCATCTTTTTATGGTTACTTTCATTATTAAGGTGATAGCGCTTGTGAAATATAAAAAATCGGGCTGGTGATATGATAATACATATCATCAGCCCGATTTATGTTGTCATGTCTTTTATCGGCTACCGCTCAAAAATTGTAGGTTGTCTTGTATTTATATTTAAATAAAGAATCCTGCAATAGTAGCTGAAATAAATGATACAAGTGTTGCACCGAATAATAATTTAAGACCGAAGCGGGCAACCACGTCACCTTTTTCGTCATTTAAAGATTTAATTGCACCAGAAATGATACCGATAGAACTAAAGTTAGCGAATGATACTAAGAATACAGATACAATACCTAATGCACGTTCTGATAATCCGTTCGCTTTACCTAATTCTGTCATTGCGACGAATTCATTCGATAATAATTTTGTTGCCATAATTGATCCCGCATCCACTGCATCACTCCATGGAATACCCGTTAAGAAGGCAAGTGGGGCGAAAACAAAACCAATTAATGTTTGGAAGTTCCAATCTAATGTACCACCAGAAACATTGTGGATAATGCCACCAATCGTACTATTTAAGAATGTAATTAACGCAATATAACCAATTAACATTGCACCAACAATCACTGCTACTTTGAAACCATCTAAAATATATTCGCCTAACATTTCAAAGAATGATTGTTGTTTTTTCTCTTCTTCAATTAATAATTTGTCATCTTTTTCATTTACTTTGTAAGGGTTTACAATTGACGCTACAATGAAACCACCAAATAAGTTTAAGACGACTGCTGTTACGACATATTCAGGTTTAACCATCGTGAAGTATGCCCCAATAATTGATGCTGATACAGTAGACATCGCTGACGCTGTTAATGTATATAAACGATGTTTTGGTATATATGGAAGTTGTTTTTTTAGTGAAATGAATACTTCAGATTGCCCTAAGATCGCTGAAGCAACAGCATTGTAAGATTCTAAACGTCCCATGCCATTCACTTTTGAAATTAAAAACCCTAAAACATTAATAATTACAGGTAAAATTTTGAGATACTGTAAAATACCAATTAACGCTGAAATGAAAACGATAGGAAGTAATACATTTAAGAAAAATGACATTGCACCATCGTTAGCTAATCCACCAAATACGAAATTCACACCTTCAGCGGCTTGTTTCAATAAGTATTCAAACCCTTTTGCAATGCCTCCAACAATGGTAATACCAATAGTAGTCTTTAATAAAATAAAGGCTAAAATAGTTTGGATGACTAACATTAAACCAATGTAATGCCAGCGAACATTTTTCTTGTCAGAACTTGCAACCCAAGCCAATGCCAAAAACACAAGTATCCCGACTATCCCAATTAAAATGTGCATGAAATAAACACCTCTGTCTAATTTATAAATATTTACTAAGACTATCATACACCAAATATGTAAGCAGTAACATAACAATTTTATGTCACTTATAATCAAATTGGTTGAAAAAGGTCAAACCAACTTTTATAATATAGTCAAAGATGGTCAAAAGAGGTGATACCATGCATAATATGTCTGACATCATAGAACAGTACATTAAGCAATTATTTGAAGAAACGAAAGATGATGTCGTTGAAATTCAGCGCGCCAATATCGCACAACGATTTGATTGCGTACCATCTCAGCTGAATTATGTAATTAAAACACGTTTTACGAATGAACACGGTTACGAAATTGAAAGTAAGCGTGGGGGTGGCGGATATATTCGAATTACTAAGATTGAAACAAAAGATCACGCCTCATATATTAAACGTTTAATGGACTTAATCGGTCCATCTATATCTCAACAACAAGCCTATTATATTATTGATGGCTTATTAGATAATCAACTGATTACTGAACGTGAAGCGAAATTAATTGCTGCAGTTGTCGATAGAGAAACATTAACGATGGATGTCGCATCAAGAGATATCATTCGTGCTAATATTTTAAAACGATTACTTCCAGTCATAAATTATTACTAGAAGGTGATGCTATGACACAATATGAACTGAAATTAACGCAACCCCGTCAGCATAAACGTAATACAGATATGCTGAAACAAGACGGTATTCAGAATCAAGCTGATGATTGGCAACAAGGTGAAGATGTTGAAGGAACGTTTGTTGTTCAACAAATTTTACAACATCTTGCAGCAAAGTATGGGATTAATGTGGATCAACTTGTATATCGTGAGGAAAAACGATGTCCGACATGTCAAATGTCGCTTAAAGATATCGCCCATGTTGGAAAGTTTGGTTGTCATGATTGTTATGCCACATTTAAAGATGATGTTTATGACATTGTCCGACGCGTACAAGGTGGTCATACAACGCATTCTGGGAAATATCCACTGTCTTCACACCGTAAGCGCGCGTTAAAACAACAAATTGAATCTAAACGTGACACGCTTCAACAACTAGTCGAAGCTCAAGAGTTTGAGCAAGCTGCGGTGGTCCGTGATGAAATAAAAGCGCTTGAAGCAGCGCAAAGCGAGGTGTCTCACGATGACTGATCATCTTGAACATCATATGAGTGGTTGGTTACAAGCATCAAACACGTCACCAGTGGTGATGTCATCTCGTATTCGCTTAGCACGTAACCTTGAAAACTATGTGCATCCGCTCATGTTTCCATCTGAAGAAGAAGGGCATCGCGTCATCAATGAAGTGCAAGATGCATTATCCAGCTTGAAAGTTGTACGGCTTGATGAATTAGACCAACAAAATAAGTACAAATTAGTGGCCAAACATTTGATTAGCCCTGAATTAACTAAGCAACCGGCGTCAGCAGTTTTACTCAATGAAGATGAGTCCGTCAGCGTGATGGTAAATGAAGAAGATCACATTCGTATTCAAGTGATGGGGAAAGATTTGTCACTGAATGACCTATATGAAAAAGCATCTGCAATTGACGACGAACTCGACGCGGCAACTGCGATTAGTTATGACGATGATTTAGGTTATTTAACGACATGTCCTACAAATGTAGGAACTGGGATGAGAGCGAGTGTCATGCTCCATTTACCAGGGTTATCCATTATGAAGCGTATGTCACGTATTGCACAATCCATTAACCGTTTTGGTTTTACAATCCGAGGTATTTACGGTGAAGGCTCACAAGTGTATGGCCATGTGTACCAAGTTTCAAATCAACTGACACTCGGCAAAAGTGAACAAGAAATCATCGAAGCTTTAACAGAACTCGTACAACAAATTATTAATGAAGAATTAGAGTTTAGAACGCGTTTACACACGCACAAAGAAACCGAAACACTCGACCGTATTTATCGCTCGTTAGGCATTTTAAAATACAGTCAGTTAATTTCAGTAGAAGAAGCATCATATCGTTTGAGCGACATTAAACTTGGTGTTGATTTAGGCATTTTAGATATGGACGATTTTCAATTTGATGAATTAATGATTGCCATTCAATCGCCATTTCTCATCGATGATGATGAAACACAATCTATAGAAGCTAAAAGAGCAGAAATATTACGAACACACATATAAGGAGGTTCGATTATGTTATTTGGAAGACTTACAGAACGTGCGCAACGCGTGTTAGCACATGCGCAAGAAGAAGCAATTCGACTGAATCATTCAAATATTGGAACAGAACATTTATTACTTGGTTTAATGAAAGAACCAGAAGGCATAGCAGCTAAAGTTTTAGAAAGCTTTGATATCACTGAAGAAAAAGTAGTAGCTGAAGTTGAAAAATTGATTGGCCACGGCCAGGATAGTATGGGCACGCTTCATTACACGCCTAGAGCCAAAAAAGTAATTGAGCTTTCAATGGATGAAGCACGCAAATTACAACATAACTTTGTAGGCACAGAACATATTTTACTTGGATTAATCCGTGAAAATGAAGGTGTTGCGGCACGTGTCTTTGCGAATTTAGATTTAAATATTACGAAAGCACGCGCGCAAGTTGTGAAAGCGTTAGGTAATCCTGAGATGTCCAACAAAAATGCACAAGCGACTAAATCTAATAATACACCGACATTAGATGGTTTGGCCCGTGATTTAACAGTCATTGCTAAAGACGGTACGCTAGATCCTGTCGTTGGGCGTACGAAAGAGATTACACGTGTCATTGAAGTATTAAGTCGCCGTACGAAAAACAATCCAGTGCTTATCGGTGAACCTGGTGTGGGTAAAACTGCAATTGCAGAAGGCCTTGCGCAAGCGATTGTGAACAATGAAGTGCCTGAAACGTTAAAAGACAAACGTGTCATGTCTTTAGATATGGGGACAGTTGTAGCGGGTACGAAATATCGCGGTGAATTTGAAGAACGTTTGAAAAAAGTGATGGAAGAAATTCATCAAGCAGGCAATGTCATTTTATTTATTGACGAATTGCACACGTTAATTGGCGCGGGTGGTGCTGAAGGAGCTATTGATGCTTCTAACATTTTAAAACCTGCACTTGCGCGTGGTGAATTACAATGTATCGGTGCTACAACGTTAGATGAGTACCGTAAACATATTGAAAAAGATGCAGCTTTAGAACGTCGTTTCCAACCTGTTCAAGTTGATGAACCAAGTGTTGAAGACACGATTAAAATTTTAAAAGGTTTACGTGACCGCTATGAAGCACATCATCGCATCAACATCTCGGATGAAGGGATTGAAGCGGCAGCGAAATTAAGCGATCGTTATGTACAAGATCGTTTCTTACCTGATAAAGCCATCGATTTAATCGATGAAGCAAGTTCTAAAGTACGTTTACGCCACCACACAACACCTACCAATTTAAAAGAAATTGAGCAACAAATTGAACAAGTGAAAAAAGAAAAAGATGCAGCTGTACACGCACAAGAATTCGAAAATGCAGCGAATTTACGTGATAAACAAACAAAACTAGAAACACAATATGAAGAAGCGAAAAACGAATGGAAAAACAACCAAGGTGGTCAACATACAACCTTAAATGCTGAAGATATTTCTGAAGTTATTGCAGGTTGGACAGGCATTCCGTTAACACGCTTAAATGAGACGGAATCAGAACGCTTACTCCACCTCGAAGACACACTTCATGAACGCGTGATAGGTCAAAAAGACGCCGTTACTGCAATCTCTAAAGCAGTACGTCGTGCACGTGCAGGTCTTAAAGATCCGAAGCGTCCAATCGGTAGTTTTATCTTCTTAGGGCCTACTGGTGTGGGTAAAACAGAACTTGCGCGTGCCTTAGCTGAGACAATGTTTGGTGAAGAAGATGCGATGATTCGTGTTGATATGAGCGAGTTCATGGAAAAACACGCCGTAAGTCGATTAGTCGGAGCACCTCCTGGATATGTAGGACATGATGATGGTGGACAACTAACTGAAAAAGTACGTCGTAAACCGTATTCAGTTATCTTATTTGATGAAATTGAAAAAGCACATCCAGATGTCTTTAACATTTTGTTACAAGTTTTAGATGACGGACATCTTACAGATACAAAAGGACGTCGTGTCGATTTTAGAAACACAGTCATCATTATGACTTCCAATGTCGGCGCACAAGAACTTCAAGATCAACGTTTTGCCGGATTCGGTGGTCAAGGTGGCGGTGAAGATTACGAAACGATTCGTAAAACAATGATGAAAGAATTAAAAAATGCATTCCGCCCAGAATTTTTAAACCGTGTGGACGATACGATTGTCTTCCATAAATTAAGCCAAGAAGAATTAAAAGAAATTGTAACAATGATGGTAAACAAATTAACGACACGTTTATCTGAACAAAACATCAATATTAAAGTTACAGATGTTGCTAAAGATCAAATTGCTTATGAAGGCTATGATCCTGAATATGGGGCACGACCACTTATTCGTGCGATTCAAAAAACAGTTGAAGATAACTTAAGTGAATTGATTTTAGAAGGTAAAGAATTAGATGGAAAAGATGTGACGGTGGATTATGATGGAAAATCATTCCAATATGACATTCAAGGCCGTGACACATCAACAGAAGATAAAAATGAAGTAACATCTTAATCGTTAGTTAAACAGATAGAGGTTAGAACATGTAGGTCGTGTTCTAGCCTCTTTTGTTTAATGTGTGCCATGATTTCAGTGTGTGAGGAAGGTTAATGCAAATAGGGTGCTTAGATTCCTAATTTTTTAGATACTTCATTTGTCAGATTGCGGGGACAAGTATAAAATAGATTTGTTATAGCTAAATAAGGAGGCGACAACGTGGCCAAAAAAAAGATTACATTTGAGTGTACTGCATGCGGATACCAGTCTCCAAAATGGATGGGGAAATGCCCAAATTGCGGTGCATGGAATTCAATGGAAGAATCATTGGAACAAAAAACAGCTCACCCTAAACATGGCGTGCGTGCGCAAAAAACACATGCAAAAGTGCAAACATTAAATGAAATTAAAAATGAACAGACACCACGTATTCTTACTAAAAGTGAAGAATTTAACCGTGTGCTTGGAGGCGGAATTGTTCAAGGTTCTCTCGTGCTCATCGGGGGCGATCCAGGTATCGGTAAATCAACACTCCTCCTTCAAATGTGTGCTGCGTTATCTAAAACTAAGAAAGTACTTTATATTACCGGTGAAGAATCGCTAAATCAAACGAAACTACGCGCCGACCGTTTAGATGAAGATGCTAGTGCACTCAATGTGTTTGCAGAAACGGATCTTGAAGTCATTCATGATGCAGTAAAAAAAGTGGAACCTGAGTTAATCGTTGTAGATTCCATTCAAACCATTTATCACCCAGAAATCAGTTCTGCACCGGGGTCAGTATCTCAAGTGAGGGAGAGTACACAAAGCCTCATGCATATTGCCAAACAAATGAATATCGCTACATTTATCGTTGGACACGTTACGAAAGAAGGCCAAATTTCGGGTCCTCGATTGTTAGAACATATGGTGGATACTGTGCTCTATTTTGAAGGCGATGCACATCATGCATATCGCATTTTGCGTGCGGTGAAGAACCGGTTTGGTTCTACAAATGAAATGGGAATATTTGAAATGAAACAATCAGGTTTAAAAAGCGTGCCGAATCCGTCTGAAATGTTTTTAGAAGAACGCTCTACAAATGTACCAGGTTCTACGATTGTGGCAACAATGGAAGGAACCCGTCCGTTACTGATTGAAGTGCAAGCTTTAGTCACACCAACAACTTTTAACAATCCTAGACGAATGGCTACAGGTATAGATCATAATCGCCTAAGTTTGTTAATGGCTGTTTTAGAGAAAAAAGAAGGGTATTTACTCCAGCAACAAGATGCATATATTAAAGTAGCAGGTGGTGTCAAATTAAGTGAACCCGCTGTTGATTTAGGTATCATTATTGCGACAGCTTCGAGTTTTAAAGATCAAGCTGTTGATGGATTAGATTGTTTTATAGGTGAAGTAGGTTTAACCGGGGAAGTGCGCAGAGTCTCCCGTATTGAACAAAGGGTTCAAGAAGCGGCAAAGTTGGGATTCAAACGCGTCATTATTCCGAAAACCAATATCGGTGGGTGGACATTCCCAGAAAATATAGAAGTAATCGGTGTGTCTTCAACAAATGAAGCATTAAAGCATGCCTTAAAACAAAGATAAAAAGGAGGCTTAGAATGGACTTTGTGAAATTTCTAGTGGTTATCTCGTATATGATTATTGGCAGTGTAGTAGGAATATTTTTAATTCCTGAGTTACTTGTTGATTTTCATGTCAATCATCCACCTATTCTAGATAATAATTATGTGACAGCATTTATTGGTATGGTCGTTTTCTTTCTTATATTTGGTTGGTTTATACCGCGCATCGCCAATATGCTGAAAAATATAGAACAATTTATTTTAAGTTACAGTGCAATAGAGATCATTTTCGCAACAATAGGATTGTTTACAGGATTAACAATTTCAGTCATGATTTCATTTATTTTAGAATTTATCGGTACGAATTTTATCAATCGCATTGTACCGCTTATCATTACGTTATTACTCGGTTACCTCGGGTTTCAATTTGGTTTGAAAAAACTTGACGAAATGCTTCTGTTTTTACCAGAAAACATGGCGCGTTCAATGTCCATTAACGCTCGGAATGCAGTGCCTAAAATCATTGACACTAGTGCCATTATTGATGGACGCATCTATAAAATTATGGAAGCAGGCTTTATTGATGGTGAGATTTTAATTCCTCAAGGCGTCATCAATGAACTTCAAGTCGTTGCCGATGCCAATGACAGTATTAAACGCGATAAGGGGCGTAGAGGTTTAGAAATTTTAAATGCGATACATGACTCCAAACACCCGACGCGTATTATTTATCCTCAAAAAAGTCATCATGATATTGATGACCTCATTGTGAAGTTAGCGCAACACTTTCGTGCGCATGTTATTACAACAGATTACAATTTAAATCGGGTTTGTGCGATTCAAGATATTAAAGTACTCAATGTAAATGATTTATCTGATGCGATAAAACCAGAAGTACATCAAGGTGATCGTTTTGAATTGATGATCACGAAAGTTGGTAAGGAACCTGGTCAAGGGGTAGGGTATTTTGAAGATGGCACGATGGTTGTGGTTGATGATGCGAAACAACATATCAATGAGACTTTAGAATTAGAAGTGATTAGTATGCTTCAAACTGCGTCAGGTCGTATTATTTTTGCTAAAAAGGTGGAGGAATAAGCATGCAAAGTTATCACGTTATTATTCCAGCAGCAGGTAAAGGTACACGTATGAAACGTGAATTTAATAAATTGTTCATTAAATTAGAAACGATGACAATACTTGAACATACGCTTACAGCTTTTCAATCGGATGCAGCGTGTAAAGGAATTTATTTAGCGATTCATCCTAGAGACCGTGAGCGTATGACGGCCATTTGTGCGCGGTTTGATAAAATTAAGGCGATAGTAGATGGTGGCGATACACGTCAAGAGAGTATTTATAACGCACTTAAACAATGTCATTTAGATGCTCAAGATGTTGTGTTTGTTCATGATGGCGCACGTCCTTTTATCTCACATCACATCATCCGTCAATTAAGTGAGGGTGTTCGTGAGTATGGTGCAGCTATAGTCGGTGTGAAAGCGAAAGATACGATTAAAGTCGTTGAAAGAGGCATGGTTGTTCAGACTTTAAATCGTGCGTTATTGTGGCAAGTGCAAACACCTCAAGGTGCAACATATGATATGTTGATGAAGGCGTATGACAAGGCAGACCAAGAGCATTTTGAAGGGACAGACGATGCGTCGCTATTAGAAAATGCAGGACAAGCTATACATATTGTTGAAGGTGAATATGACAATATTAAAATAACGACTGAAGAGGACTTATGGGTAGGTCGCGCATTTTTAGAGAAAAGGAGAAATCAACATGTTTAGAGTAGGGTTAGGTTATGACGTACATGCGTTTGATGAACATAGACCATTGATCATTGGTGGGATTGAAGTACCACATACGAAAGGACTCAAAGGACATAGCGATGCGGACGTGTTATTACATGCGATTACAGATGCGATGTTAGGTGCGTGTGCTTTAGGAGATATTGGTAAGTTATTCCCAGACACGGATCCAGCATTTAAAGATGCAGATTCAAAACAATTACTTGTTGAGGCTTATGCTGCAGTAAAAAAAGAAGGTTTCATCATGAATAATGTTGATGCAACTATTATTGCCGAAAAACCTAAATTCCGACCGCACATCGATACGATGCGTCAAGTGATTGCAGATTTATTCGATGTGGAGATTGGGGGCGTTAATGTTAAGGCGACTACGAGTGAAAAGCTAGGATTTACAGGGCGTGAAGAAGGTATCGCAGCACAAGCCATTGTCTCTTTGACACAAAAATAGTGCGCTTAAATTTATAAAATTTTAGATTTTAGTTTCGGTGTCACATGCTATAATAGAAATATTGAAAATGAAAACAGGAGTGAACAAGATGAGTAACCGAGTAAGAGTAAGATATGCACCAAGTCCAACAGGCTACTTGCATATTGGTAATGCACGTACTGCATTATTTAACTATTTATTCGCTAAACATTATGATGGAGACTTTGTGATTCGTATTGAAGATACAGATACGAAACGTAATCTAGAAGATGGCGAAACGTCTCAGTTTGATAACTTAAAATGGTTAGGATTAGATTGGGATGAATCTGTAGATCAAGATAAAGGCTACGGTCCTTACCGCCAATCTGAACGTGGCCACATTTATCAACCGTTAATTGATCAATTATTAGCTGAAGATAAAGCGTATAAATGTTATATGACTGAAGAAGAATTAGAAGCAGAACGTGAAGCGCAAATTGCACGCGGAGAAATGCCACGTTATGGTGGTCAACATGCGCATTTAACTGAAGATGAGCGTCAACAATTTGAAGCGGAAGGACGTCAACCTTCAATCCGTTTCCGTGTACCTCAAAATAAAACATATCGATTTGAGGATATGGTTAAAGGCGATGTTTCATTTGAATCTGATAATTTTGGCGATTGGGTTATCGTTAAAAAAGATGGTATTCCAACATACAACTTTGCGGTTGCTGTCGATGATCATTATATGGAAATCTCAGACGTTATTCGCGGAGATGATCACATCTCTAACACGCCTAAACAATTAATGATTTATGAGGCATTTGGTTGGGAGCCACCACGTTTTGGACATATGACATTGATTGTAAATGAGCAACGTAAAAAATTAAGTAAACGTGATGGACAAATTTTACAGTTCATAGAACAATATCGTGATTTAGGCTATTTACCAGAAGCGTTATTTAATTTTATTGGTTTATTAGGTTGGTCTCCTGAAGGTGAAGAAGAAATCTTTAGTAAGGATGAATTTATTAAGATTTTCACTGAGAAACGTTTATCAAAATCGCCTGCCTTTTTCGATAAACAAAAGTTAGAATGGATAAACAATCAATATATGAAAGAAAAAGATACAGATACGGTATTTGAAATGACATTACCGCATATGATTAAAGCAGGTCTATTACCAGGATCTCCTTCTGAAGCAGAGTTAGATTGGGGACGTAAGCTCGTAGCATTGTATCAAGAGCAAATGAGTTATGCAGGCGAAATCGTACCTTTATCAGAATTATTCTTCCGAGATGAGAAAGAGTTAGATGAAGCGTCTCAAGAAGTATTGAATGGCGAACAAGTGCCTGAATTAATGCGCACATTGTATAGCAAACTTGAGGTATTAGAACCGTTTGAAGCAGCTGACATTAAGAAGACGATTAAAGCTGTACAAAAAGAAACAGGTATAAAAGGGAAACAACTCTTTATGCCAATTCGTGTGGCCGTGACTGGTCAAATGCATGGTCCGGAATTACCAAATACAATGGAAGTATTAGGTAAAGAGAAAGTGTTAACGCGTTTAAAACAATTATTGTAAAGCTTTTATTAGCCCGAATAGACAATTACATGGTTTCATAGATGTGTAAGTTTTTTAACTTGCAATCAATGTACAAATAGCATACGATTAGAGTGATTTTAAACATAAAGGATAAGTAAGCAAATGCTGTGTTTCAGAGAGTGTACGGTTGCTGCGAGTACACCACGAATTTTGTTGAATGCACCTTTATGGATGTAGTTGAATAATTTCTAAAAGTGAGTACATGAATAGCATGTACTAATTAAGAGTGGAACCGTGCACAAGCACCTCTGACATTTGTTAGGGGTGTTTTTATTTTTAAAGGAGGATTTGCTGTGATAAAAAGAATAATGGATGATGTAAAGATGGTTTTTGAACAAGACCCCGCAGCACGCTCTACGTTTGAAGTCATTACCACGTATGCTGGATTACATGCCGTATGGTCCCATTTAATTGCACATCGTCTATACAATAAAAAACACTATACGTTAGCGCGGACGATTTCTCAGATTTCACGGTTTTTTACTGGCATTGAAATACACCCTGGTGCTAAAATTGGGCGCCGTTTATTTATCGATCACGGCATGGGTGTGGTGATCGGTGAAACATGCACGATTGGTGATAACGTGACGATTTATCAAGGTGTGACACTTGGAGGTACTGGAAAAGAAAAAGGCAAACGTCATCCAGATATTGGGGACAATGTTTTAATCGCAGCAGGTTCGAAAGTGTTGGGGAATATAAAAATTGCTTCAAACGTCAATATTGGTGCGAATTCAGTTGTATTAAGAGATGTACCGAGTTACACAACAGTTGTAGGTATACCTGGACGCATTGTCCGTCAAGATGGCCAACGCATTGGTAAAACGTTTGACCACCTCAATTTACCTGACCCGATTTATGAACAACTTAAGCAACTTGAGCGACAATTGGAACAAACTAAAAATGGAGAGATCAAAGATGATTACATTATATAATACACTGACACGTCAAAAAGAACCGTTTAAACCTTTAGAACCTGGAAAAGTAAAAATGTATGTCTGTGGCCCAACCGTATATAACTATATTCATATCGGAAATGCGAGGCCTGCTATCAATTATGATGTTGTGCGTCGCTACTTTGAATATAAAGGGTACGAGGTTGATTATGTTTCAAACTTCACTGACGTAGATGACAAATTAATCAAACGCTCACAAGAATTAGGTGAAACCGTACCTGAAATTGCAGATCGTTATATTAAAGCATTTCATGAGGATACAGAAGCGTTAAATATAAAAAAAGCAACATCCAACCCACGCGTCATGGACCACATGGATGATATCATTAAATTTATTAAGAATTTAGTAGACCAAGGGTATGCCTATGAAAGTGGCGGAGATGTGTATTTCCGCACACGTAAATTTGAAGATTACGGTAAACTCAGTCACCAATCTTTAAATGATTTAAAAGTGGGCGCGCGTATTGAACAAGGTGAACAAAAAGAAGACGCATTAGATTTCACGTTATGGAAAAAGGCAAAACCAGGTGAAATTAGCTGGGACAGTCCATTCGGGGAGGGACGACCAGGATGGCATATTGAATGTTCGGTTATGGCGTTTGAAAAATTAGGGCCAACGATTGATATTCATGCGGGTGGAAGTGATTTGCAATTCCCACATCATGAAAATGAAATTGCACAATCAGAAGCCCACAACCATGCGCCGTTTGCGAATTACTGGATGCACAATGGTTTTATTAATATTGATAACGAAAAAATGAGTAAATCACTTGGTAACTTTATTTTAGTTCATGACATTATTAAAGAAGTTGACCCTGATGTCTTACGTTTCTTCATGATTAGCGTGCATTATCGTAGTCCAATTAATTATAATATTGAATTGGTTGAAGCAGCACGTAGTGGTTTAGAGCGTATTCGCAACAGCTATCAGTCGTTATCTGAACGTGAAGCCATTGCGACAGATTTAACTGAAGATCACCGTTATTTAGAACAAATTGAGGCAACTTTAGCACAATTTGAAAAGGTAATGAATGATGATTTTAATACAGCAAACGCCATTACAGCTTGGTATGATTTAGTCAAATTAGCGAATAAATATTTACTTGAAAATCAAACATCTACAAAAGTAATTGCGCGTTTCAAAGAAGTTTTTGAAATCTTTAGTGACGTATTAGGCGTACCATTAGTATCTCGAAATGCGAACGCATTATTAGATGAAGAGATTGAGAAACTAATTGAAGAACGTAATGAAGCGCGAAAAGCAAAGAATTTTGCACGTGCCGATGAAATTCGCAATCAATTAAAGGCGCAAAATATCATCTTAGAGGATACGCCACAAGGTGTGAGATATAAACGTGGATAAATCGTTAAACGCTAAATTGTTAAATCCGTTATCCTTAGCTTATGTTGGTGATGCGGTGCTAGATCAGCATGTACGGACGCATATCATCTTGAAACAACAAAGCAAACCGAACCGGCTACATCAAGCAACAACACGTTTTGTGTCTGCTAAAAGTCAAGCAGCGACGTTAGAGGTACTACTAGCTGGTGATTGGTTTACAGAAGCAGAATTAGACGTTTTAAAGCGCGGTCGTAATGCTAAAAGTTATACGAAAGCAAAAAATACAGATATTCAAACATATCGTAAAAGTTCAGCATTAGAAGCGGTCATCGGCTATTTATATTTAGATGGTCAACATGAACGTGTCACAGCTTTATTAAATAAAATCGTATTAATCGTTGAAGAAAGGAGTTGAGTACATTGGAAACTGAAGTCATTGTAGGACGCCATGCAGTAAGAGAAGCGATTCAAACAGGGCACGCCATTAACAAAGTGCTCATTCAAGAAGGCGTAAAAAAGCAACAGATTGAAGATATTTTAAATTCTGCAAAATCTCAAAAACTGGTTGTACAAACGGTTCCTAAATCAAAATTAGATCAAATCGCGAATGCGCCTCATCAAGGTGTAGCTGCGTATGTTGCACCATATGAATATGTAGCGTTAGATGATTTCTTGGCTAAACAAGCGCAAAAAGAGACCTTATCAACAGTCATTATTTTAGATGGTCTAGAAGATCCGCATAACTTAGGATCGATTTTAAGAACGGCGGATGCAACTGGTGTAGATGGCATTATCATTCCAAAGAGACGTTCGGTGGCGTTAACGCAAACAGTTGCTAAAGCATCTACAGGTGCGATTCAACACGTCCCAGTCATACGTGTGACGAATTTATCACAAACCATTGATACGTTGAAAGACCAAGGTTACTGGGTGGCAGGTGCCGAAGCGAATAATGCGACGGATTACCGTAACATGCAAGCGGATATGCCCTTAGCATTGGTCATTGGTAGTGAAGGACAAGGGATGAGTAAGCGCGTCAAAGATAAGTGTGATTTTTACATTAAAATACCTATGGTGGGTCATGTGAATAGTTTAAATGCCTCTGTCGCAGCGAGCTTATTAATGTATGAAGTGTTACGTAAACGCACGCCCATTGGTGGTGACAACGCATAATGATTGATTATTATGTGATTATTGACGGCTATAACATGATTGGTCAATCCCCTGAGTTAAGTCGCTATGCGAAAGAAAATTTAGAAGAAGCAAGAGAACAATTGCTCATTGCGATTTCAAATTACAATGCACACATAAAAGGCAAAGTGATTTGTGTATTTGATGCCTATGATACGGATACACCCCAATCCGAAACGGTTTATCATGGAGTAAACGTTATTTTCACGAAAGAAAACGAAACGGCAGATAGTTTTATTGAACGTTATGTTTATAATATCTACAACAAATACACGACGCATATTACTGTTGTGACAAGTGATATGAGTGAACAACATGCGATATTTGGTACAGGCGCCTACCGCATGTCCTCAAGAGAAATGTGGCGTGACCTAAAAGAAAACGAAAATCATGTTTCTCAATCAATGTCATCGTTTGAAGCGCGTAAACCTAGAACGCGTATTCAATTATCAGATGATGTATTGTCAGAATTTGAAAAAATTAGACGTGGTCAATCCAAAAAGCGTTAATTTCTCGCCTTGATTCAAAAGGTCTTCACTCGGTATGATGAGGCAAATCGAGTGAAAGGCGAGGAACGTTAATGACTTTAAATCCTATCAGTGAAGTTGAACGTCAGCAATTGATTAAAGAGCTCAAAGCCCATCGTCCCGACGCATTACGAGAATTGATAGCGGTGGTGCGCCGATGTGCGCAGGTCGTTCTGCGAGACTTTCGCATCACCCCGCAAGATTTTGAAGATATCGTTCAAGAGTCGATTTGGTCGATTTATCAAAAAGTATGTCAGCCTGATTTTCATATGAACATTCCATTAGAACATTACATTAATAAAACGCTTTTCTATAAAAAGATGGATTATCGTCGTAAACGTGTGTACTATCAATCTTTCATTTCACATATGATTGAGGACGTTTCGATGCAATATCATCAGCAAACGTATCGGCACCATATGACGCTAACGCTTAATGAATGCTTAGAAGATGTTAAAAATTCAGCGCAAACGTTAAGCGCATTTGAACTCAAAGTGCTTTATTATTTAATTGATGAATGGGTCCCAAATGAAATTGCACAACAACTCAATGTACCAGTAAAGCGGGTTTACAATGCAATTTATAGACTTAGACGAAAGATGCATATTTTAAAACAAAGTGAGTAAATGCTTCTCATGATTGTAAAGAAATGGCGTTTGACAATTGGACACAATCTTATGTATAGTAAACTGGTATTATAGGAGTAAGGTGAGTTCATGTGAAAAAAGTACCGCTCAATTGTGAAAAATGTGGAATGCGTAATTATCACGTACCGAAATCAAACCAACATACGACACGACTAGCGCTTAAAAAATTCTGTGCCACATGCCAGATGCATACATTACATAAAGAGTCGAAATGATGTAATGGGCTTAAAAGCGTTATAAAGTAATGTTACAAATGCGATTATAATTTAAAAATTGGAGGGAATCCGAATGGCTAAAAAAGAAAACTTCTTCCAAGGCGTTAAAACTGAAATGGAAAAAACAAGTTGGCCTACTGGTCCGGAACTTGTGAAATATACGACAATTGTCGTGTTTACAGTAATCTTTTTCTTAGTATTCTTCTGGGGTCTAGATATTGGAATCGGCCAAATAATTGAAATGATAAAATAGAAATGAGGAGTTGTCAGCATGTCTGAAGAGTTAGGGGCTAAACGTTGGTATGCCGTTCATACCTACTCAGGTTACGAAAACAAAGTCAAAAAGAATTTAGAAAAACGTGTTGAATCAATGAACATGACTGAGCAAATTTTTAGAGTTGTGATTCCTGAAGAAGAGGAAACACAAGTTAAAGATGGCAAAGCAAAAAAACAAATGAAAAAAACGTTCCCTGGCTACGTTTTAGTTGAATTAATTATGACAGATGAATCATGGTACGTTGTACGTAATACGCCAGGCGTGACTGGGTTTGTCGGTTCAGCAGGTGCAGGCTCAAAACCAAACCCATTATTACCTGAAGAAGCACGCTTTATCTTAAAGCAAATGGGTATGAAAGAAAAAACAATCGATGTAGAAGTGGAATTAGGCGAACAAGTTCGTATTACTTCTGGCCCATTCGCAAACCAAGTGGGCGAAATTGATGAAATTGAAATGAATAAATTTAAACTTACAGTATTGGTGGACATGTTTGGTCGTGAAACACCAGTAGAAGTAGAATTTGATCAAATCGAAAAATTATAATGTGACGCGGGGTGGAACGTAAAGTTTCGCCTCTTTTTCTATCTATCTTAGTTTTGAGCATACCTCATAGCATATCAAATGAAAATATAATTGTTGATGATTAACGTCCATCTCGCTATCGCGTCTATGTAACTGAATTTAAAAGTGTAACAATGAGTACTTTGGTGTGGTTTTGTGAAACTTAAAAATTTTTGTTGTCAAGTAAAATTACAAATGTTATAATAACGAAGTCGCGCGTAAATAGCGCTACATTTCGTCACGAAATGTTAAATGAGTGGGAGGGCAAAACTGAGCCCTGTGACCACATCACGATATCAAGGAGGTGCACATCGTGGCTAAAAAAGTAGAAAAAGTAGTTAAATTACAAATTCCTGCAGGTAAAGCAAACCCAGCACCACCAGTTGGTCCTGCATTAGGTCAAGCCGGTGTGAACATTATGGCTTTCACTAAGGAATTCAATGCACGTACGCAAGAACAAGCAGGTTTAATTATTCCGGTTGAGATTTATGTTTATGAAGATCGTTCATTTACATTCATCACTAAAACACCACCTGCAGCAGTATTACTTAAAAAAGCAGCTGGTATTGAAAAAGGTTCTGGTGAACCAAACAAAAACAAAGTTGCTACAGTAACTAAAGATCAAGTACGTGAAATTGCTAACACTAAAATGCCTGACTTAAACGCTGCTGACGAAGAAGCGGCTATGCGTATCGTTGAAGGTACTGCACGTAGCATGGGTATCATTGTTGAGTAATTCTCGTAATTAATGACCATAAAGCAAACAAGAACATTAATGATGCATTTTGAGTATCATTTATTGAAAGAAGACACTCGTAGATAAAAGATAACATGACAGTTTATCTACGCTCGAGGGGCGGGACTCAGAAATTGAATCATAAATTGATTTCTGACCCGCTCCCAACGTGGGAGGACATTCCGCTAAAACCACTAAAGGAGGAAAAAACGATGGCTAAAAAAGGTAAAAAGTATCAAGAAGCTTTAAGTAAAGTTGACCGTCAAGCATTCTACTCAGTAGAAGAAGCAATCAACTTAGCTAAAGAAACAAGCGTTGCTAACTTCGATGCTTCAGTAGAAGTAGCATTCCGTTTAGGTATCGATACACGTAAAAACGACCAACAAATCCGTGGTGCTGTAGTATTACCACACGGAACTGGTAAAACACAACGTGTATTAGTATTCGCTAAAGGCGACAAAATTGCAGAAGCAGAAGCAGCAGGTGCTGACTATGTTGGCGATGCTGAATATGTTAACAAAATCCAACAAGGTTGGTTCGACTTCGATGTAGTGGTAGCTACACCAGATATGATGGGCGAAGTTGGTAAATTAGGTCGTGTATTAGGACCTAAAGGTTTAATGCCTAACCCTAAAACAGGTACAGTAACAATGGACGTTAAAAAAGCGGTTGAAGAAATCAAAGCAGGTAAAGTAGAATATCGTGCTGAAAAAGCTGGTATCATCCACGCATCAATTGGTAAAGTATCATTCGATACAGACAAATTGGTTGATAACTTCAAAACATTACAAGATGTATTAGCGAAAGCAAAACCATCTTCAGCTAAAGGTACGTACTTCAAATCTGTTGCTGTAACAACAACAATGGGCCCTGGTATTAAAGTAGATACTTCTAGCTTTAAATTAAACTAATTATTACATCTATAGATGAAGCGAGATGCATAATCGTATCTCGCTAAATTTTTGGGTGTTTTCATAAAATAACGGTTGACTATTTACACAAAAGCCGTTATATTTATATATGTTGTATATTTTACCTAAGACAGTAGGAGTTCATTGAGAACTTAATACAAGATCCTACCGAGGCTAAAATTGACTTGAACGTGAAAACATTCAAGCACTTTTTGCTGTGGGTAAAAAGTGCTTTTTTATTTGTTATTAAACAAATATACAAAGCACCAAATAATTTGATGGAGGTGTCTAAATGTCTGGAATTATTGAAGCTAAAAAACAACATGTTGATGAAATTTCTGAACAACTTAAAAGTTCTGTTTCTACAGTTTTCGTTGACTACCGTGGTTTAACAGTAGCTGAAGTTACTGAATTACGTAAGCAATTACGTGAAGCAGGTGTACAATACAAAGTGTACAAAAACACGATGTTACGTCGTGCAGCTGAAAAAGCCGGTATCGAAGGTTTAGATGAGTACTTAGCAGGTCCTACTGCTGTAGCGTTCACAACTGAAGATGTTGTTGCACCAGCAAAAGTTATCGCTGGATTTGCAAAAGAACACGAAGCTTTAGAAATCAAAACAGGTGTTATGGAAGGAAGCGTTATCTCAGCTGAACAAGTTAAGACAGTGGGTTCTTTACCATCACACGAAGGTCTTGTTTCTATGCTATTATCAGTATTACAAGCACCAATGCGCAACTTCGCTTATGCAGTTAAAGCTGTTGGTGAAAGCAAAGAAGAAAACGCAGAATAATCTAATTTACGTAAAGTAAAAACTAATTTTTAAAATAATGGAGGAATATAAAAATGGCTAATCATGAACAAATCATTGAAGCAATTAAAGAAATGTCAGTTTTAGAATTAAACGACTTAGTAAAAGCAATTGAAGAAGAATTTGGTGTAACTGCAGCAGCACCAGTTGCAGCAGCAGGTGCAGCAGGCGGAGACGCAGCAGCAGAAAAAACTGAATTTGACGTTGAGTTAACTTCAGCTGGTTCATCAAAAATCAAAGTTGTTAAAGCAGTTAAAGAAGCTACTGGCTTAGGCTTAAAAGACGCTAAAGAATTAGTAGACGGCGCTCCAAGCGTAATCAAAGAAGGTTTACCAAAAGAAGAAGCTGAAAAACTTAAAGAACAATTAGAAGAAGTTGGCGCTTCAGTAGAATTAAAATAATTCTTTTGATAAGTGAAAACCCGCTATTTCATGTAAATAGCGGGTTTTATCAATATTATATAAAAAGGTGTGAATGCGATGAGTCATTACTATGATTCACATCCAGATAGTGAAACGAATGAAAAAACAATCACTTATGACACAGGACATCATCAATTAACTTTAACGACTGATGCTGGCGTGTTTTCAAGAGATCGTGTGGATTTTGGATCAGATTTATTAATCCGAACATTTCTCAATGCACATCCACCGGGTGAGGTAAAACATATAATTGATGTAGGCTGTGGTTATGGTCCGATTGGTCTGATGCTTGCTAAAGTAGCGCCGCATGACCAAATTACCATGCTAGATGTTAATCATCGCGCGCTGTCACTCGTCGAGAAAAATGCACAACACAATGATATCCATAATGTTACAGTGCAGGAAAGCGATGGCTTGTCTGTCATTGCTGCGAATCAAGCAGATTATATATTGACTAATCCACCAATTCGCGCTGGTAAGCAAGTGGTACACCAAATTTTAGAAGATGCGTTTCAATGTTTGAAACCTGAAGGTGCATTGTATGTGGTGATTCAGAAAAAGCAAGGTATGCCATCTGCGAAAAAGAAAATGGAAGCTGTTTTTGGTAATGTCGCATCTATTAAAAACAGTAAAGGGTATCACATTTTGAAGAGTATTAAGGGTTGATTTAAACCTTTTTTTATGATAAAGTATTAAGATGAAAAAATTATGTTCAATAAGTGTGTACTTTTACCGCTAAAGTTTCATTGTAACATTTCATAAATACGCAATTAGAATAGAAAATGGTGTCATCGTATCGTGAACAACCGTTTTCTTTTTGTCTTGTTGCATAACACTTTTATTAGAGAGACACACAATTTTTGAGGGGTGAATCTGTTTGGCAGGTCAATTTGTCCAATATGGAAGACATCGTAAACGTAGAAACTACGCAAGAATCTCAGAAGTATTAGAATTACCTAATTTAATTGAGATTCAAACAAAATCATATGATTGGTTTTTAAAAGAAGGACTTTTAGAAATGCTTCGCGACATTTCTCCAATTGAGGACTTCACAGGAAACCTTTCTTTAGAATTTGTTGATTATAGACTAGGTGAACCGAAGTACGATTTAGAAGAATCAAAAAACCGCGATGCGACTTATGCAGCGCCATTACGCGTTAAAGTACGTTTAATTATTAAAGAAACTGGCGAAGTGAAAGATCAAGAAGTATTCATGGGAGATTTCCCATTAATGACTGAAACGGGCACTTTCGTCATCAATGGTGCAGAGCGTGTTATTGTATCACAATTAGTACGTTCACCATCCGTTTACTTCAATGAAAAATTAGATAAAAATGGACGTGTAAACTACGATGCAACTGTAATTCCTAACCGTGGTGCTTGGTTGGAATACGAAACAGATGCAAAAGACGTTGTCTACGTACGTATCGATAGAACACGTAAATTACCATTAACTGTGTTATTACGTGCATTAGGTTACTCCACAGATCAAGAAATTATTGATTTATTAGGAGATAACGAATACTTACGTAACACATTAGAAAAAGATAGCACAGAAAACACAGAACAAGCTTTACTTGAAATTTATGAACGTTTACGCCCAGGTGAACCACCAACTGTAGAAAATGCGAAGAGCTTATTATACTCTCGCTTCTTTGACCCTAAACGTTACGATTTAGCTAGCGTAGGACGTTATAAAGCAAATAAAAAATTACATTTAAAACACCGTTTATTCAATCAAAAATTAGCTGAACCAATCGTGAATACTGAAACTGGTGAAATCGTTGTTGAAGAAGGTACAGTCTTAGATCGTCGTAAATTAGACGAAATCATGGACGTATTAGAATCAAATGCAAACGCGCAAGTCTATGAGCTTCCAAATAGCATTGTAGATGAACCTGTAGAAGTTCAATCTATTAAAGTGTATGTACCTAATGACGATGAAGCACGTACAACGACAGTAATTGGTAATGCATTCCCTGATTCTGAAGTGAAATGTATCACGCCAGCAGATATCGTTGCGTCAATGTCTTATTTCTTCAACTTATTACACGGCATTGGTTATACGGATGATATTGACCACTTAGGTAACCGTCGTTTACGTTCAGTTGGTGAATTGTTACAAAACCAATTCCGTATCGGTTTATCTCGTATGGAACGTGTGGTGCGTGAAAGAATGTCTATTCAAGACACAGAATCGATTACGCCACAACAATTAATCAACATTCGCCCAGTTATCGCATCAGTGAAAGAGTTCTTTGGTAGTTCTCAATTATCACAATTCATGGACCAAGCGAACCCATTAGCAGAGTTAACACACAAACGTCGTTTATCTGCATTAGGGCCTGGTGGTTTAACGCGTGAGCGTGCACAAATGGAAGTGCGTGACGTTCACTACTCTCACTATGGTCGTATGTGTCCGATTGAAACACCAGAGGGACCAAACATTGGTTTAATTAACTCGCTTTCTAGTTATGCGCGTGTCAATGAATTTGGTTTCATTGAAACGCCTTACCGTAAAGTGGACCTTGAAACGAATACAATTACAGACCAAATTGATTACTTAACTGCGGATGAAGAAGACAGTTACGTTGTTGCCCAAGCGAATTCTCGTTTAGACGAAAATGGCCGCTTTATCGATGACGAAATTGTGTGTCGTTTCCGTGGTAACAATACAACAATGGCTAAAGAAAAAATGGACTACATGGATGTATCGCCTAAGCAAGTTGTTTCTGCGGCGACAGCATGTATCCCATTCTTAGAAAACGATGACTCGAACCGTGCATTAATGGGTGCGAACATGCAACGTCAAGCCGTACCTTTATTGAACCCAGAGTCACCGTTTGTAGGTACAGGTATGGAGCACGTCGCTGCACGTGACTCAGGTGCTGCAGTACTTGCGAAACATCGCGGACGTGTTGAACACGTTCAATCAAGTGAAATCCTTGTACGCCGTCTTGTAGATGATAACGGTATTGAAGTTGAAGGCGAATTAGATCGCTACCCATTAGCGAAGTTTAAACGTTCAAACTCAGGTACATGTTACAACCAACGCCCAATCATCGCTGCAGGAGACGTCGTTGAGAAAAACGAAATTCTTGCGGATGGTCCTTCTATGGAACTTGGTGAAATGGCATTAGGTCGTAACGTTGTCGTTGGATTCATGACGTGGGACGGTTATAACTATGAGGATGCCGTAATCATGAGTGAACGTCTTGTAAAAGATGACGTATACACATCTATTCATATTGAAGAATATGAATCAGAAGCACGTGATACGAAACTTGGACCTGAAGAAATCACACGTGATATTCCGAACGTATCTGAAAATGCACTTAAAAACTTAGATGATCGTGGTATTGTCTACATCGGTGCTGAAGTTAAAGATGGAGACATCTTAGTGGGTAAAGTAACGCCTAAAGGTGTAACGGAATTAACTGCTGAAGAACGTTTATTACACGCTATCTTTGGTGAAAAAGCACGTGAAGTACGTGATACATCATTACGTGTACCACATGGTGCAGGCGGTATCGTTCTAGACGTTAAAGTCTTCAACCGTGAAGATGGCGATGATTCTTTATCTCCAGGTGTTAACCAACTTGTACGTGTTTACATCGTACAAAAACGTAAAATTCACGTAGGAGATAAGATGTGTGGTCGTCACGGTAACAAAGGTGTCATCTCTAAAATCGTTCCTGAAGAAGATATGCCATATTTACCAGACGGACGTCCAATCGATATCATGTTAAACCCACTTGGTGTACCATCACGTATGAACATCGGACAAGTATTAGAGCTACACTTAGGTATGGCGGCTAAAAACTTAGGTATCCATGTTGCATCACCAGTATTTGACGGTGCGAACGATGATGACGTATGGTCAACAATCGAAGAAGCTGGTATGGCACGTGACGGTAAAACAGTACTTTACGATGGTCGAACAGGTGAACCATTCGATAACCGTATTTCTGTTGGGGTTATGTACATGTTGAAACTTGCGCACATGGTTGATGATAAACTTCATGCGCGTTCAACTGGACCATACTCACTCGTTACACAACAACCACTTGGTGGTAAAGCACAATTCGGTGGACAAAGATTTGGTGAGATGGAGGTATGGGCACTTGAAGCATATGGTGCTGCTTACACATTACAAGAAATCCTCACATACAAATCAGATGATACTGTAGGTCGTGTGAAAACTTACGAATCTATCGTTAAAGGTGAAAACATTTCTAGACCAAGTGTTCCTGAATCATTCCGCGTATTGATGAAAGAACTTCAAAGTTTAGGATTAGATGTCAAAGTGATGGATGAGCAAGATAACGAAATTGAAATGCGTGACTTAGAAGAGGACGATGTGCCTGATCGCAAAGTCAATTTACAACAACCAAGCGTTCCAGAATCACAAAGAGATATCACTGAATAATACTGACATCATTATAATAAATAAACACATGTGACATACGTAAGAGGAAGGTGTTGTATGACAGAATCATAACAGTTTCTATGCAACTTCTTTCTCCTGCGATACACATGTATGCCATTGTTTTAAGGAATCAATCAACTAGCACAGCTAATTAAAATAAAGGAGGTAGGCTCCTTGATTGATGTAAATAAATTTCATTACATGAAAATAGGACTCGCTTCACCTGAAAAAATCCGTTCTTGGTCATACGGTGAGGTTAAAAAGCCAGAAACAATTAACTATCGTACTTTAAAACCAGAAAAAGACGGTCTATTCTGTGAACGTATTTTCGGACCAACAAAAGACTGGGAATGTAGTTGTGGTAAGTACAAGCGTGTACGTTATAAAGGTATGATTTGTGACCGTTGTGGCGTTGAAGTTACAAAATCAAAAGTACGTCGTGAACGTATGGGTCACATCGAGCTTGCGGCACCTGTATCACACATTTGGTATTTCAAAGGCATTCCAAGTCGTATGGGCTTATTGCTAGATATGTCACCACGTGCCTTAGAAGAAGTCATTTATTTTGCTTCTTACGTTGTGGTCGATCCAGGTCCAACTGGTTTAGAAAAGAAAACATTACTCTCAGAAGCTGAATTCCGTGAGTACTATGACAAATTCCCTGGTCAATTCACTGCAAAAATGGGTGCTGAAGGGATTAAAGATTTATTAGAAGAAATCAACTTAGATGAAGAATTAAAAATGTTACGTGATGAACTTGAATCTGCTACAGGTCAACGTTTAACACGTGCGATCAAACGTTTAGAAGTTGTGGAATCATTCCGTAATTCAGGCAACAACCCTGCATGGATGATTTTAGACGTACTTCCAATTATTCCACCAGAAATTCGTCCAATGGTGCAATTAGATGGTGGACGTTTTGCGACAAGTGATTTGAACGATTTATATCGTCGTGTCATTAACCGTAACAACCGTTTAAAACGTTTATTAGACCTTGGTGCACCTGGCATCATCGTTCAAAACGAAAAACGTATGTTACAAGAAGCTGTTGATGCATTAATCGATAACGGTCGCCGTGGTCGTCCTGTTACAGGTCCTGGTAACCGTCCATTAAAATCACTCTCGCATATGTTAAAAGGTAAACAAGGTCGTTTCCGTCAAAACTTACTTGGTAAACGTGTTGACTATTCTGGTCGTTCGGTTATCGCGGTAGGTCCAAATTTAAAAATGTACCAATGTGGTTTACCTAAAGAAATGGCGTTAGAATTATTCAAACCTTTCGTAATGAAAGAATTAGTTCAACGTGAAATTGCTACAAACATTAAAAATGCGAAAACGAAAATTGAACGTACGGAAGATGAAGTTTGGGACGTTTTAGAAGACGTCATCACTGAACACCCAGTACTTCTTAACCGTGCCCCTACGCTTCACAGATTAGGTATCCAAGCGTTCGAACCAACGCTTGTTGAAGGACGTGCGATTCGTCTACACCCACTTGTAACGACAGCTTACAATGCGGACTTTGACGGTGACCAAATGGCCGTTCACGTACCTTTATCAAAAGAAGCACAAGCAGAAGCGCGTATGTTAATGCTTGCGGCGCAAAACATCTTGAACCCTAAAGACGGTAAACCAGTTGTAACACCATCTCAGGATATGGTACTTGGTAACTACTACTTAACTTTAGAACGTAAAGATGCGGTAAATACAGGTTTATTATTTAACGATGCCAATGAAGTAATCAAAGCGTATGCAAATGGCTATGTACATCTTCATACACGTATTGGTGTTCAAGCAGCATCATTCAATAACCCAACATTTACTGAAGAACAAAACCGTAAGATTTTAACAACATCTGTAGGTAAAGTGATTTTCAATGAAATCATTCCAGATTCATTTGCATATATCAATGAGCCAACTGCGACAAACTTAGAGAAGAACACACCAGACAAATACTTTGTTGATGCGTCTGATCTTGGTGAAGGCGGTTTAGCGGAATACTTTGAAAACACTGAACTTGTTCCACCATTCAACAAAAAATTCTTAGGTAACATTATCGCAGAAGTGTTCAATCGCTTCAGCATTACAGATACATCTATGATGCTTGACTTAATGAAAGACTTAGGATTTAAGTATTCATCTAAAGCAGGTATTACTGTAGGTGTTGCTGACATCGTGGTATTACCAGACAAGAAAGAAATTCTTGATGAATCAGAAAAACTTGTTGAACGCGTACAAAAACAATTTAACCGTGGTTTATTAACTGAAGAAGAGCGCTATAATGCGGTTATTGAAATTTGGACAAATGCAAAAGACCAAATTCAAGAAGAGTTAATGCAATCACTTGAAAAAACAAACCCAATCTTCATGATGAGTGACTCTGGTGCCCGTGGTAACGCATCTAACTTTACGCAACTTGCGGGTATGCGTGGATTGATGGCCGCACCATCAGGTAAAATCATCGAACTTCCAATCACATCATCATTCCGTGAAGGTTTAACCGTATTAGAGTACTTCATCTCTACTCATGGTGCGCGTAAAGGACTTGCCGATACAGCCCTTAAAACAGCGGACTCAGGTTACCTTACTCGTCGTCTTGTTGACGTGGCACAAGATGTTATCGTGCGTGAAGAAGACTGTGGTACTGACCGTGGTTTACTCGTTTCAGATATCAAAGAAGGTACTGAAATGATCGAACCATTTATCGAGCGTATCGAAGGTCGTTATGCTAAAGAAACGATTCGTCACCCAGAGACTGATAAAGTTATTATCCGTCCAGACGAATTAATCACACCAGATATTGCGAAAGAAATTACAGATGCAGGCATCGAAGAGATGTACATCCGTTCAGCATTTACATGTAACACACGTCACGGTGTATGTGAAAAATGTTATGGTAAAAACTTAGCAACTGGTGAAAAAGTTGAAGTTGGTGAAGCAGTGGGTACAATCGCTGCACAATCTATCGGTGAACCTGGTACACAGTTAACAATGCGTACCTTCCATACAGGTGGGGTAGCCGGTAGCGATATCACACAAGGTTTACCACGTATCCAAGAGATTTTTGAAGCGCGTAACCCGAAAGGTCAAGCCGTGATTACAGAAATCGAAGGTACAATTGATAACATTACAATTGGTAAAGATAGACAACAAGAAATCGTGGTTAAAGGTGCGAACGAAACACGTTCATACCTCGCGCCAGGTACGTCACGCTTGAAAGTTGAAATCGGACAAGCAGTTGAACGTGGTGAAGTGTTAACAGAAGGTTCTATTGAGCCGAAAAACTTCTTAGCAATTGCAGGTCTTACTGCAACTGAAGCCTACTTGCTGAAAGAAGTTCAAAAAGTTTACCGTATGCAAGGGGTAGAAATCGACGACAAACACGTTGAAGTTATGGTTCGTCAAATGTTACGTAAAGTTCGCATTATCGAAGCTGGTGACACGAAATTATTACCAGGTTCATTAGTGGATATCCATCACTTTACAGATGCGAACCGTGAAGCATTTAAAGAACGTAAACGTCCAGCAACGGCTAAACCAGTACTTTTAGGTATCACAAAAGCATCACTTGAAACAGAAAGTTTCTTATCTGCGGCATCATTCCAAGAAACAACGCGTGTACTTACTGACGCTGCGATTAAAGGTAAACGTGATGACTTACTTGGTCTTAAAGAAAACGTTATTATCGGTAAGCTGATTCCAGCGGGTACAGGTATGAAACGTTATAGCCAAGTAGATATCGAAAAAGAAAAATCAACGATTGACGCACAAGAACACATTGTGACGGAATAATAAAATGTTTAAAAAGGCGCAGTGATCTGACCATTGCTGCGCCTTTTACTTTTTTGATTTATCATTGAAAAATTGTTGACGTTATACAATTGAGATGATAATATAGAAAAGGTTGATGCAAGCAGTACTTTGGAGGATATGCAAATGTCTAATGAAAAAGTCACACGCTTAAACAAACAAGCCTACGTTGTTGGTTTGAAACAGACGCTTAAAGCGTTGAAAAATCATAACGTATCACAATTGATTATCGGCGAAGATGTTAATGTGCATCTCTTAGCGCGCGTGTTAAGCTTTGCCAATCAAAATAACGTACCAATTACGTTTTTTGAAAGCCAAAAAGCTTTAGGAGAACATGTTGGTATTAACGTAAAGGCAACGGTTGTTGCTTTGCTCAAATGAGATTAGTAAGGACAATGAGGACTTACTAAATTTTATTTAATCTAAAAATGAACCACCTGGATGTGTGGGATTAAAAATCGAGAGAGGAGGAAACATAAATGCCTACTATTAACCAATTAGTACGTAAACCAAGACAAAGCAAAACTAAGAAATCTGACTCACCAGCTTTAAACAGAGGTTTCAACAGTCAAAAGAAACAATTCACGAAGTTAAACTCTCCACAAAAACGTGGTGTGTGTA
This sequence comes from Staphylococcus sp. 11007852, assembly GCF_011394325.1. Lineage (NCBI taxonomy): Bacteria > Bacillati > Bacillota > Bacilli > Caryophanales > Staphylococcaceae > Staphylococcus > Staphylococcus sp. 11007852. Next base: position 33,976 of record NZ_JAANBJ010000030.1, read on the forward strand.
CTCGTGTTGGTACTATGACTCCTAAAAAACCTAACTCAGCGTTACGTAAATATGCACGTGTGCGTTTATCAAACAACATTGAAATCAACGCATACATCCCTGGTATCGGACACAACTTACAAGAGCACAGTGTTGTACTTGTTCGTGGTGGACGTGTAAAAGACTTACCTGGTGTGCGTTACCATATCGTACGTGGTGCGTTAGATACTTCTGGTGTTGATGGACGTATGCAAGGACGTTCATTATACGGAACTAAAAAACCTAAGAAATAAGGTTAAATTAATGTAAATTTCGTCGGTTACAATGACTGATAGATTATAAATATACTATAATAGGAAGGGAGGACTTGTATTATGCCTCGTAAAGGATCAGTACCTAAAAGAGATGTGTTACCAGATCCAATTCACAACTCTAAATTAGTGACAAAATTAATCAATAAGATCATGTTAGATGGTAAACGTGGAACAGCTCAACGTATTCTTTATTCTGCATTCGACTTAGTTCAAGAACGTTCAGGTCGCGATGCAATGGAAGTTTTCGATGAAGCGATCAACAACATTATGCCAGTACTTGAAGTTAAAGCTCGCCGTGTAGGTGGTTCTAACTACCAAGTACCTGTAGAAGTTCGTCCAGAGCGTCGTACTACTTTAGGTTTACGTTGGTTAGTAAACTATGCGCGTCTTCGTGGTGAAAAAACTATGGAAGAGCGTTTAGCTAACGAAATCTTAGACGCTGCTAACAACACTGGTGGTGCCGTTAAGAAACGTGAAGACACGCACAAAATGGCTGAAGCGAACAAAGCATTCGCTCACTACCGTTGGTAAGATAGACGCCTATTCCCTGAGCATACATGTCATTGGCAACCATCAACGTGCACATCGCATATTGAACGTTTGTCATGCGTTTGCTTAGGGTAAAGCTATATCTGATCATATTATCCTATATTCTGGAAGGAGAAAGAATACCCATGGGAAGAGACTTTTCTTTAAAGAACACGCGTAATATCGGTATCATGGCCCACATCGATGCTGGTAAAACGACTACTACTGAACGTATTCTTTATTACACTGGACGTATCCATAAAATTGGTGAAACACATGAAGGTGCTTCACAAATGGACTGGATGGAGCAAGAGCAAGACCGTGGTATTACGATTACATCAGCTGCAACAACAGCTGCTTGGAATGGTCACCGTGTTAACATCATCGACACACCTGGACACGTAGACTTCACAGTAGAAGTTGAACGTTCATTACGTGTACTTGATGGTGCGGTAACTGTACTTGATGCGCAATCAGGTGTTGAACCTCAAACTGAAACAGTTTGGCGTCAAGCAACAACATACGGCGTTCCTCGTATCGTATTCGTAAACAAAATGGACAAAATGGGTGCGAACTTCGATTACGCTGTAAGCACTTTACATGACCGTTTACAAGCGAATGCAGCTCCAATCCAATTACCAATTGGTGCTGAAGATGAATTCCAAGCGATCATTGACTTAGTAACAATGAAATGCTTCAAATATAACAATGACTTAGGTACAGACATTGAGGAAACTGATATTCCTGAAGATATGCAAGAACGTGCTGAAGAAGCGCGTGAAGCATTAATCGAAGCTGTAGCTGAAACAAACGATGACTTAATGGAAAAATACTTAGGTGGAGAAGAAATCTCTGTAGATGAGCTTAAAGACGCTATCCGTCAAGCTACTACTGACGTTGAATTCTACCCAGTATTATGTGGTACTGCATTCAAGAACAAAGGTGTTCAATTAATGTTAGATGCCGTTATCGATTACTTACCATCACCACTTGATGTTAAGCCAATCGTTGGTCATCGTGCTGACAACCCTGAAGAAGAAGTTATCGCGAAAGCGGACGACAGTGCTGAATTCGCAGCATTAGCGTTTAAAGTTATGACTGACCCTTATGTTGGTAAATTAACATTCTTCCGTGTGTACTCAGGTACATTAACTTCAGGTTCTTATGTTAAAAACTCTACGAAAGGTAAACGTGAACGTGTAGGTCGTATCCTACAAATGCACGCGAACTCTCGTGAAGAAATCAGCTCTGTATATTCTGGTGATATCGCAGCTGCTGTAGGTCTTAAAGACACTGGTACAGGTGACACACTTTGTGGAGAGAAAAATGACATCATCTTAGAGTCAATGGAATTCCCAGAGCCAGTTATCCACTTATCAGTAGAACCTAAATCAAAAGCTGACCAAGATAAAATGACTCAAGCGCTTGTAAAACTTCAAGAAGAAGACCCAACATTCAAAGCGCATACAGATGAAGAAACTGGTCAAGTTATCATTGGTGGTATGGGTGAGCTTCACCTTGACATCATTGTTGACCGTATGAAGAAAGAATTTAACGTGGAAGCAAACGTTGGTGCGCCAATGGTATCTTACCGTGAAACGTTCAAATCAGCAGCTGCTGTTCAAGGTAAATTCTCTCGTCAATCTGGTGGTCGTGGTCAATACGGTGACGTTCACATCGAATTCACACCTAACGAAACAGGTGCTGGTTTCGAATTCGAAAACGCTATCGTTGGTGGTGTCGTTCCTCGTGAATACATTCCATCAGTTGAACAAGGTCTTAAAGACGCAATGGAAAACGGTGTCTTAGCTGGATATCCATTAATCGATGTGAAAGCAAAATTATTTGATGGTTCATACCACGATGTCGATTCATCTGAAATGGCCTTCAAAATTGCTGCATCATTAGCACTTAAAGAAGCTGCTAAAAAATGTAACCCAGTGATCTTAGAACCAATGATGAAAGTTACAATCGAAATGCCTGAAGAGTACATGGGTGACATCATGGGTGACGTTACAGCACGTCGTGGCCGTGTAGACGGTATGGAACCACGTGGTAACGCTCAAGTTGTTAACGCATACGTACCACTTTCAGAAATGTTCGGTTATGCAACGTCATTACGTTCTAACACGCAAGGTCGCGGTACGTACACAATGTACTTCGATCACTATGCAGAGGTTCCTAAATCAATCTCTGAAGAAATTATCAAAAAGAACAAAGGTGAATAATAGATTACCCAACCCGTCTATGAGATAATGACCCATGTGGCGTTATCAAGCCTTTACCTTCTTTTAAAATTGATTTTTTCAGTAAAATGATTTATAAAGGTAATAAAGATTATCTATCTCATGAAGGTGAGTAACTTTCATGAGAGATATTTAAAATATTAATTCTTAATTTGAAGAGGAGAGATTTCATAATGGCTAAAGAAAAATTCGATCGCTCAAAAGAACATGCCAATATTGGTACTATCGGTCACGTTGACCATGGTAAAACTACATTAACAGCTGCTATCGCTACAGTATTAGCGAAGCACGGTGACTCAGTTGCACAATCATACGACATGATTGACAACGCTCCAGAAGAAAAAGAACGTGGTATCACAATCAACACGTCTCACATTGAGTACCAAACTGAAAAACGTCACTATGCACACGTTGACTGCCCAGGTCACGCTGACTACGTTAAAAACATGATCACTGGTGCTGCTCAAATGGACGGCGGTATCTTAGTAGTATCTGCTGCTGACGGTCCAATGCCACAAACTCGTGAGCACATCCTTTTATCACGTAACGTTGGTGTACCAGCATTAGTTGTATTCTTAAACAAAGTTGACATGGTTGACGACGAAGAATTATTAGAATTAGTAGAAATGGAAGTTCGTGACTTATTATCTGAATACGACTTCCCAGGCGATGACATCCCTGTAATCGCTGGTTCAGCATTAAAAGCTTTAGAAGGCGACGCTGAATACGAAGGTAAAATCTTAGAATTAATGGAAGCTGTAGACAACTACATCCCAACTCCAGAACGTGATTCTGACAAACCATTCATGATGCCTGTTGAGGACGTATTCTCAATCACAGGTCGTGGTACAGTTGCAACTGGCCGTGTTGAACGTGGTCAAATCAAAGTTGGTGAAGAAGTTGAAATCATCGGTTTAACTGAAGAATCTTCTAAAACAACTGTTACAGGTGTAGAAATGTTCCGTAAGTTATTAGACTACGCTGAAGCTGGTGACAACATCGGTGCATTATTACGTGGTGTTGCTCGTGAAGACGTTCAACGTGGACAAGTATTAGCTGCTCCAGGTTCAATCACACCTCACACTAAATTTAAAGCGGAAGTTTACGTATTATCAAAAGACGAAGGTGGTCGTCACACTCCATTCTTCTCTAACTACCGCCCACAATTCTATTTCCGTACTACTGACGTAACTGGCGTTGTTCACTTACCAGAAGGTACTGAAATGGTTATGCCTGGCGATAACGTAGAAATGGACGTTGAGTTAATTTCTCCAATCGCTATCGAAGACGGTACACGTTTCTCTATCCGTGAAGGTGGACGTACTGTAGGATCAGGCGTTGTAACAGCTATCGAAAAATAATATCATTTATCTTTGAGATAGATAAAAAGAGTTGGCATCATGCCAACTCTTTTTTTGTGCATGCTAAGTTACTCTTTAAAGGTGATTCTTAATTAGGGATGCGATATGCTTACAAGCACATACGTTATCCAGTCAAATACTGTCTTCGATTATTTTATATTAACTATAATTTTTTAGTTATCTCGCGGTTAAAATAGATTTACAGTTTCGGATTAAAGCTTTGTGCGTCTAGGATAAGGTATTAATTAAAAAGTATATTAATTCATTATCATTTCCATTAAAATGACAAAATGTATTCATAAAGATTAAAAAACATCCAACATCGTTCATGAGCTCATGAATGATGTTGGATGTTTTTGGTGAATAGGGTTGCGATGTCCCATGTCTTTGTATCATTTATAATACGTTTTCAAGCTCTAGTATTTTCATAAATGTACTGACAGTGTACTTCATCGCAGATTCATCAATGTCAAAATGTGGGCTATGATGCGGCCATTCACTATTCTTCTCAGGGTTGCCACAACCTGTGAAGAAGAAAGCACCTGGACGTGCCTTTAAATAGTAGGAGAAATCTTCGCCTACCATCATTAAGTCAGCATCGTGATATCTAAAATTGAGCGTATTGGCTGCTTCTTTAACGATGTTTGCAGATGCTTCATGATTATATACAGGTAAATAGCCTTTAACGTAATCAAAATCGTATGTGATATCATTTGCTAATGCCAAACCTTGAAGCAGTTTATCCATTTTATGATAAATATGTTGTTGTACTTCTGGTTCAAACGTTCTGACGGTGCCTCTACATATGGCAGTATCTGGAATAACATTATCAGCTTCACCCGCTTGAATTTTGCCAAATGAGATGACAGCTTGTTTCACAGGATCAATGGTGCGTGAAACGATTTTTTGCGCACTTAATATAAATTCAGCGAGAATGACGACGGGATCAATCGTTTCATGCGGTTTTGCACCGTGTCCACCCTTACCATGGATCTTAATGTTAAATTCATCAGGTTGCGCCATCATTGGACCGGGTCTTGTGTGAATTGTACCCGTAGGATAGCCGCTCCATAAATGGTTGCCATATATTTTATCGACGCCCATTAATGCATTATCAGCAATCATCTCTTGTGCACCACCAGGCGTTACTTCCTCACCATATTGAAAGATGAGAACGACAGTACCTTTAAGTTTTTGTTGATGTTCATGTAAGAGTTCAGCGACAGTGAGTAACGTCGCTGTATGGCCATCATGTCCGCATGCGTGCATGACGCCCGGCACTTTAGAGCGATACGGTACATCTTTTAAATCCTCAATCGGTAGCGCATCAAAGTCAGCTCTTAAGGCAATGGTAGGGCCTTGTTTATTCCCGGAGATTTTGGCGATGATCCCATTTTGCCCAACATGGTCATTAATTTCAAAGTCGAGTTGTTCAAGACGCTGAACAATATAGGCGTGTGTATGTTTTTCAAAAAATGAAACTTCAGGGTATTGATGAAGATAACGACGCGTTTCTATCATTCGCGCTTCTTTTTCGCGTGCAAGTTGGAACCAATCCATCTGTGTCATCTCCTTTTTAAATCGTTATCTTTATATTATACACATGCTTTGAAGTTTGTACAAAATACGTTATTATTAAAGTGATTGAAAATTGAAAGGGGAATGAACATGGTTCAAAAGTTAAATGACTTTTTACAAGAAAACATTAACTACCTTAAAGACAATGGGTTGTATAATGAAATTGATTCAATTGAAGGGGCAAATGGTCCGGAAATTAAAATCAAAGGCAAATCATATATTAACCTATCATCAAACAACTACTTAGGATTGGCAACAAATGAAGATCTTAAAACAGCAGCAAAAAAGGCGATTGACTCTCACGGTGTAGGTGCTGGTGCAGTACGTACAATTAACGGTACTTTAGATTTACATGATGAACTCGAGCAAACATTAGCAAAATTTAAAGGTACTGAAGCTGCTATCGCTTATCAATCTGGTTTCAATTGTAATATGGCTGCGATTTCTGCAGTAATGAATAAAAGTGATGCGATTTTATCTGATGAATTGAACCATGCATCGATTATCGATGGGTGTCGTTTATCTAAAGCGAAAATCATTCGTGTTAAACACTCTGATATGGAGGACTTACGTGAAAAAGCGAAAGAAGCAGTTGAATCAGGCCAATATAATAAAGTGATGTACATTACTGATGGTGTTTTCAGTATGGATGGGGATGTTGCGAAACTCCCTGAAATTGTTGAAATCTGTGAGCCATTAGGTATTATGATTTATGTTGATGATGCGCACGGTTCTGGTGTCATGGGTAAAGGTGCTGGAACAGTGAAACACTTTGGTTTACAAGATAAAGTAGACTTCCAAATCGGTACTTTATCAAAAGCTATTGGTGTGGTAGGCGGTTATGTTGCTGGATCACAACAATTAATTGATTGGTTAAAAGCACAATCACGCCCATTCTTATTCTCTACATCATTAGCACCTGGAGATACAAAAGCAATTACTGAAGCGGTAAATAAATTAATGGCTTCTACAGAATTACACGATAAACTTTGGGATAACGCAAAATACCTTAAAGATGGTTTAGCAAAATTAGGTTTTGACATTGGTGATTCAGAAACACCAATTACGCCTGTTATCATTGGCGATGAAAAGAAAACGCAAGAATTTAGTAAGCGTTTAATGGACGAAGGTGTTTATGTAAAATCAATCGTCTTCCCAACAGTTCCACGTGGTACAGGTCGTGTGAGAAATATGCCTACTGCAGCACATACTAAAGACATGTTAGATCAAGCATTAGAAGTATATGAACGTGTAGGTAAAGAACTGAACGTCATTCAATAATCATCATTTTATAAGCAAAGTAATTCATGCAGAATTACTTTGCTTTTTGTTTTCTCAGGATGTACAAGTAAGCGCTTAAATGTTATAATGTCCCTGTAAACCAAGAAAATGACTGCAAGATATAGACGTATGTCCGTCTCAAAAAGACAAAAAGGGAGAATGAGTGTTTATGAAAAAAATATTTATTACAGGTGCTCTGGGCCAAATTGGTACAGAACTTGTCGCAAAATGTCGTGAAATTTATGGGAATGAGAATGTATTAGCAACAGATATTCGTGAGCCAGAAGCAGGCTCAATTGTTGCTGAGGGGCCATTTGAAATTTTAGACGTGACTGATGCTGACAAAATGGAACAATTAGTAGAGAAGTTCCAACCAGATACGATGATGCATATGGCTGCACTTTTATCAGCAACAGCGGAACAAAAACCACTTTTAGCGTGGCATTTGAATATGGGTGGCTTAGTGAATGCGCTTGAAGTCGCACGTAAGTATCACTTACAATTTTTTACACCAAGTTCTATAGGTGCATTTGGACCGAATACACCGAAAAAAAACACGCCACAAGTCACAATTCAACGTCCTAACACGATGTATGGGGTGAACAAAGTTTCAGGCGAATTGCTTTGCGATTATTACTTTACAAAATTTGGTGTTGATACACGTAGCGTTCGTTTCCCAGGTTTAATTTCTTACGTAAAAGAACCAGGTGGCGGTACGACAGACTATGCGGTTGATATTTATTTTAAAGCCGTACGCGAAGGTAAATACACAAGTTATATCGCAAAAGATACGTACATGGATATGATGTTTATGGACGATGCCATTGACGCCATTATTCAATTAATGGAGGCAGATAGCGGTAAATTAATTAACCGTAATGCCTATAACTTAAGCGCAATGAGTATTGAACCCGAAATGGTAAAAGAAGCGATTCAAGAACATATGCCTAACTTCACATTAGATTATGATGTTGATCCTGTACGTCAAGGTATTGCGGATAGCTGGCCTGATAGTATTGATACGAGCTGTGCACGTGGTGAATGGGGCTTTAATCCAAAATATGACCTTAAAGCAATGACATCACGTATGATTGAAGCCATTCAAGAAAAAGAAACGCATAAAGCTTAATTACACGTAGTACATCAATTTAAAATTTAAAGCGCAAAATCTCAATTTCATATAGAGCAAAGAGACATGTGACGGGCATGTCTCTTTTTATTTTCGTATCATTTTCATAACTTCGACAAAATTTGTATAATGGGATTCTGAGTGATGATAAAATCAACAGTTTCATCGCTTGAGTCTAAATTATGTAAGCGTTTTCTTGAAATCAGACTAATTCTAATTTTCGGAAAACTCATTGAATTGTCGTATGCACATTGATATAATGCATATATTACATTTAAATAGGAGGAATAATCATGTCAGACAAAATTCAATTTCAACAAAGAGAACAACTTAAAGAAAAGCCAGATCAATCCTCACTTACTTTTGGTAAAGTATTTACGGATTATATGCTTAGCTTTGAGTATTCTATTGACAAAGGGTGGCACGATTTAAAGATTATTCCTTATGGTCCAATCGAACTTTCACCGGCAGCACAATGTATCCATTATGGCCAATCAGTTTTTGAGGGCTTAAAAGCATACAAGCACGACGATGAGGTTGTTTTATTTAGACCTGAGGAAAACTTTAAACGTATTAATATGTCACTATCACGTTTAAAAATGCCTGAAGTGGACGAGGCATTATTACTCGAAGGTTTAAAACAATTAATTGATATCGAACGTGACTGGGTGCCAGAAGGGGAAGGTCAATCTTTATACATACGTCCATATGTTTTCGCGACGCAAGAAGGGCTTGGCGTGCATCCATCACATGAATATCGTTTATTAATTATTTTGTCTCCATCTGGGTCTTATTATGGTGGCGATTCCTTACGTCCAACGAAAATTTATGTTGAAGACGAGTATGTTCGTGCAGTTCGTGGTGGTGTTGGCTATGCGAAAGTCGCTGGTAACTATGCGGCAAGCTTACTTGCACAATCTAATGCGAATGCAGAAGGCTTTGACCAAGTATTATGGTTAGATGGCGTTGAACAAAAATACGTTGAAGAAGTTGGAAGTATGAACATCTTCTTCGTAATCGATGGGAAAGTAGTAACACCTGAATTAAACGGTAGTATTTTACCTGGTATTACACGTAAAACAGTTCTTGAACTCGCTAAATCATTAGGCTATGAAGTTGAAGAGCGTCGTGTGGCAATTGATGAACTTTATCAATATCACAAAGAAGGACGTCTTCAAGAAGTTTTTGGAACTGGAACAGCAGCAGTCATTTCTCCAGTAGGTGAATTACTATTTAAAGATGAAAAAATAGTCATCAACGACAACCAAACAGGACCAATCACTCAAAAATTGTATGATCACTATACAGGTATTCAAAGCGGTAAGTTAGAAGATCCATATGGTTGGAGAGTCGTTGTACCGAAATATTAATATTGATGAACATATAAGCTAGAAACCTCATTTACGTAGGTTTCTAGCTTTTATAATTTATGTGATAACAATGCTAAATAGTCGTCTTCATCATATACGGCAATCCCGTTTTGTCTTAAAAGTGCCGTACATACGCCGACACCCTGTTTTTTAGTGCTATTAAAGGCACCACTGTAAATTTGTTTGGACCCGCATGAAGGGCTATCTGATTTTAAAATGACTGCCTTACATGCCATGGCTTTACATTGTTCTAAAGTTTTTTGAGCACCATTTAAATACATTGCCGTCACATCATTGCCATCACTATCCATCACTCGGGCATGATGATTTAATACATCATAGCCATCACCACCGACAATCTCTGCAGGGTTTCTCGGGATAGGAAGGCCACCTAATATCTCAGGACAAACGGCGCGAGCATGCCCGGCTTCTATTAACTTTAGCAGTGCAGGTTGTAATTTGTTTTTACCATCATAGCGTACATTTTCTCCGACAAGACAACTACTGATTAAAATCATTGTTATCCCCCTTATATACATCTCAACGACATACATCAAAAACAAACAATTTATTGTTAATATTATTATATAATATGAGTGCATTCATGTAAGTAATAATTTTATTAGAATGGGCGCATAGCGTACCAATCAAAACGTTTGAGTGGTCGTTAAATTGACGTCCATGTAGTTATTGTGGCGTTTAACAATGGTCTTAAGACGATTAACCTTGTAGTAATAATTGAAAACCTTTCACTAAGTTGTAAATTGCTATTGAAATAGCGATGAATAAGCAAATGAATGTACATCCTAATAGAATATTGGAGAACATAATTTGATGATTATACGGTTTTTCTAATATGACTTGTGAAAAATAAAAGCCTGTCATACCTAAAAAATAAAATATTACGCCTCCTAAATGATTCAATAAAGCAATCTTGGCATGATGAGAAGTAGGTCGATCTGAAAAAATCCATATAAGAATGGGTAATACAAACGGTGCGAAGAAAATGCTCCAATAACTAATACAGGATAGCAATTTGCTACTTTTAGTTTCCATATGATTCACCTCCTCAAACACATTAAATCACAACTATGATAATAATTAAATAGCAAACAACATATCTTACAATACTGTAAGTTTCAAGTATTATATTGAAAGAAATATGTAAGATTGAAGCGGTTATTCACGTCAAATTGACTACTAAAAGCATACAGCAACAACAATTTACAATTAATTACTATTATCATAAAATATAAAGATATTAAGAATATAAAGTGAAGAAAAAGATATCCCAAGACATGATATGCAAATCGGTTATACACATTTGGCATTATCTATTTCTGAAAAAGATTTTGAAGATTGGTATTATTGGTTAAAAGTAAACAAAGTGAATATTTTAAAAGGGAGAAATAGAGATATTAAGGAGAAAAATTCTATTTATTTCACGGATCCAGATGGTTATTTATTAGAACTTCATACAGGAACACTGATGGATAGAATTAATTATTATAATCATTTAGACAATGATACTAAATGTTTTGAGTAATAAAATATAGTCTCTTTATATTAATAACTATCAAGCTATTCACTGTAATGATATGCTTCATAGAGTGGCATACCTATATACATAAAGCGATTTTTAATTAACAACATCTTTAGAATGAAATATCTCATGTGTAATGGAGGTGACAAAATGCCAAACGCGATATGGTTAATGTTTGATAAGGATGGTACATTAATTCAATTTGATCAAAGTTGGATTAAAATTGGTATTCAACTCGTTGAAAATGTGTGTGCGCATTTTCATATTAAAGCGTTAGATGACGTGAAAAAAGAACTAGGTATCGTAAATGATGGCTTTTCACCAGGAAGCATTATGGCTTCAGGTACGTTAGAGGAAATGGTGACCGTGTTTAATCAATATACAGATCAAGATACGACGTCATACACGACACAAAGAAGCCAAGCGCTCATTCATGCACGTGAACCCGAGGTCATATTATTTGAAGGGGTGGTCTCTATGCTCCATACGCTAAAATCACAAGGATATCACCTCGGTATTTTGACGAGTGACAATCGTACAGGTATGGCGCACTTTTTTGAGAAAACACAACTGCAATCGTTATTTGACATCGTTATTTCTACCAATGGTGATCATTACGAAAAGCCAGACCCACGTATTTTAGAGCCGTTATGGGAGCGAGGGATAAAAGGTCGCGACATGATAATGATAGTAGATACCGATAATGATATGAAAACAGGGCGAAATGCACATGCACTATTTAACGTCGGTGTGCGGACAGGATTAGGAAATCAAGCTACCTTTGCTGATGCGGATATTATTTTAAATGAAGTTACAGAACTTCCGAGTATATTAAAAACAACCCATTGAATGCGTTATAGCTTCAATGGGTTGCGTAATTATTGACGTTGGTCAACTTGACGGTGTGTTTGAATAATATGTCCAACTTTTTCAAGTACAGCATCTATGGAATTAGGATCGTCATATAAATCATATTCATTGATATTGACACGTACGACAGGACATGCATTAAATTGATTAATCCACCTATCATAACGTGCAAATAACTTTTTCCAATATTCTGGATCTGTATTCATTTCCATTTCGCGCCCACGCGCATGAATGCGATTAATGACACTTTTATAATCTGATTCAAGATAAATTAAAACATCAGGTTTAGGAAAATAAGGTGTCATCACCATCGCATTAAATAAATTTGAATAGGTTTCAAAGTCTTCAGGTGTCATTGTCCCTTGTTCTTCATGCATTTTAGCGAAGATATCGACATCTTCATAAATAGAACGGTCTTGGATAAAACCACCGCCATATTCAAACATACGCTTTTGTTCTTTAAAACGTTCTGCTAAAAAGTAAATTTGTAGATGGAAACTCCAACGCGTGAAATCCTCATAAAATTTATCTAAATAAGGATTATGATCGACGTTTTCAAATGACGTTCTAAAATTTAATTTGTCAGCAATTGCTTGGGTTAATGATGATTTTCCTACACCGACTGTACCAGCAATCGTGATGACCGCATTTGAGGGTATACCAAAGTTATTCAAATGTTTTTCCTCCAATTAATTCATTAATTTGATTTAAAATTGTGTCATAATCTGGACTGTTTTTAACAAAGTCCAGATGAGTGGTATCGATACGTATTACGTGATGACCATTTGCTTTTAATGACTCATAATAAGCCAAATAATCCGCTTTTAATTTTAATAAATAGTCATCTTCAATATGTATTTCAAAATCACGATTTCTAATTTTGATCCGCTCTTTTAAACGGAACAATTCGGCGTCTAAAAAGACGATATAATCTGGCATTCTTAAATCTTCAGTTAATATATCATAAATTCGAGAAAACTTATCAAATTCTATAGGTGATAAGGTATTTCGTGCGAAAATTTTATTTTTATAAATATGATAATCACTTACAATACCTTGATGCATCGTACCTAAATCTTGATAATCTTTATATCGATTACATAAGAAAAACATTTCTGTTTGGAAACTCCATTTAGAAATATCTTCATAAAAATCGGATAGAAATGGGTTTTCACCTACAATTTCTTTTGCCTCATAAAAATGATAAGATTGACTCAACTTATGTGCTAGCGAAGATTTGCCAACACCAATCGGGCCTTCAATTGCTATAAAAGGTTTATCCATATTTTTTATCTCCATTTTTTATTTTATCAGTATTACAAATTTTATCACATGTTGGGGTGTTTCTGTATGAGAAGTCATGAATTTTATATGTCAGTCGCGATTGAAGCAGCGAGAGCGGCTGAAAAGTTGGGGGAAGTGCCTATAGGGGCAGTCGTTGTTAAAGATGATGAAATTATTGCGACAGCCTATAATTTAAGAGAAACGTCACAACTTCCAATGGCGCATGCGGAACATTTAGCCATTGAGCGTGCCGCAAAAAAACTAGGAACTTGGCGCCTTGAAGGCTGTACGCTATATGTCACACTTGAACCGTGTGTCATGTGTTCTGGAACGATTGTTATGAGCCGTATTGATACCGTAGTCTACGGTGCGAAAGACCCTAAGGGTGGGTGCAGTGGCAGTTTAATGAACCTTATACAAGATTCACGAATGAACCATCGCGTTAATCTTATTACAGGTGTATTAGAATATTCATGTGGAGAATTATTAAAACAGTTTTTTAAACGTCTACGTGAAAATAAGAAGCGCACAAACAAATTAAAATACAATCCACCGAAAGTTTGATAAAATGAATGGCGTACGAAGCGGTTCATTAAAGGTGAATACGTTATTAATCATTTCATATGTAATATGTGATGCTAATGGATACATGTATATAACAAATTTAATGTGAAATGATTTGGCATAGAGTGAGGTAAACATATGATTAAATTAATTGCGACAGATATGGACGGTACATTACTTAATGCGGGGCATGAAGTTTCAGAAGAGAATGTGAAAGCCATTCAATATGCACAATCATTAGGGATTACAGTGGTAATAGCAACAGGACGTGCGTTTTATGAAGCGCATGACCCGATTCAGCCCACGGGTTTGAAGGTACCGTATATTTGTTTAAATGGTGCCGAAGTACGAGACGAATGTTTCGACATCGTGCATACATCAAACTTAAACCATGAATTATACCAACGTATACGTAATGTGTTGGATGAAGAAAATATTTTTTATCAAGTGTATACAAATTTAGGCATTTATACTGAGGATCCTGAACGTGACTTGGCGATATATCTTGATATTGCGAAACAAATGGGGCAAATACCTAACGTAGAAAAGATACGTGCACATATTCAGCATCGTATCGAAGTGGGGTCTTTAAAAGTCGTAGATAATTACGATAAAGTCGAAGATATTCCAGGTGAGCTTATTATGAAAGTATTAGCGCACGATGTTGATTTAGATAAAATTAATCGTGCAAAAGAACGGTTGGCCAAAAGTGGCAACCTCGCTGTATCTTCATCAGCAAGAGGAAATATCGAAATTACACATATTGATGCGCAAAAAGGATTAGCAGTGCGCACCATTGCGGAACAACTCGGTATTGAAATGAAAGATGTCATGGCGGTGGGAGATAATTTAAATGATAAATCAATGTTGGAAGTAGTGGGTCATCCTGTTGCGATGGCAAATGCGCTTCCGGAATTAAAAGACATCGCGTCATTTGTGACGGATACTAATGAAAATAGTGGTGTCGCGAAAGCGATTTATCACATTATCGATGAGACAAAGAAATAGGGAGTGACAGTTCAATTATGAAAGGATTAATTATTGTAGGAAGTGCGTCACCCAATTCGCATACACGCGCACTTGCTCAATTTCTAAAAGGACAAATTGAAGCACATCATCATGAAGTTGAAATTTTTGATTTAGCTGAACGTCCTTTGCATATGTTAGATTTTTCAGGACAAAATCCAGTACCAGAGGCGTATCAACGTAATGCAGAACAATTAAAATCTTTAGCAATGGAAGCAGATTTTCTTATACTCGGTACACCAAACTATCATGGTTCTTATTCAGGAAGTTTAAAAAATGCGCTAGATTACTTGAATATGGATTACTTCAAAATGAAACCAGTTGGATTAGTGAATAATAGCGGAGGTATCGTAAGTGCGGAACCATTGTCGCACTTAAGACTCATCGTACGTTCATTACTGGGTATTGCTGTACCTACACAAATTGCAACACATGATTCGGATTACGACAAATTAGAAGATGGCACGTTATATCTATCTAATGAAGAATTTCAACTACGTGCGAAATTATTTATTGATCAAATTTTATCGTTTGCGAAAAATAGTCCATATGAACATTTAAAATAAAAAATCACCTTCAATATTTATAAAATGACGCAAATTGAAAGTGATATCATGATATTCACAGTAATAAAAAAGGGGTGAGCACGATTTTAAGTGACTCACCCTTTCTTTTATTTTCGATATTTTAACTTAGCAAAGGCATCATGTTGGTGAATGGATTCTTCATTTCGGCATTCGATATCAAATCCCTCCAACCAATCGAGTTCAACTAAGTCAGCTGCGATGAGACGAATTAAATCTTCAACAAAACGCGGATTTTCATATGCACGCTCTGTTACACGTTTTTCATCTGGACGCTTTAATATAGGGTAGAGCATGGAACTCGCATTTGCTTCCATCGCATCTAGAATAATCTCTTTATAGTCATCTGATAATTTGGCAGTTTTATTCATATAAGCTTTCACCGTAATAATGCCACGTTGGTTGTGCGCAGAATATTCACTGATTTCTTTAGAACACGGACATAACGTTGTCACAGCCGCTTCTATTGTTAATTCTTTACGTGTTATTTCATCTCCACGTACCGCCAAGCCATAAGTGACATCAGCGTGCCCAACCGCTTTTATGTCAGTGACAGGACTTTTACGTTCAAAGAACCATTTTCCTGAAACATCGACGCCTGCACTATGTTGTTTCATATGCGATTTTAAACGGTTCAACAACTGTGTTAATGTATCGAATTCAAGTCGAATCCCATTATCATATTCAGCCTCAACCGCTTCTAAAATTCGGCTCATATTGATGCCTTTTTCATCTTTATTTAAACTTGTAGAAAAACTAAAGTTGCCTGCTGTTTGAAATTGATCAATCCATACAGGATAAACTAAGTTTTTAATACCTACTTCTTCTATTTCAAACAAAAAGTTTTTATGTGTACTTTGAAGATCGGTCATTTCAGCTTTCGTTGTTGGTTTTGTACCTTGGATAGGGTCTACAGAACCAAAATGTTTCCAACGACCTTCTCTGGTTGATAAATCAAATTCAGTCATGTTACTTCCTCCACTATATTTGCTCAGGATTAAGACACATCATTTTTGGCTTAATCCTTCAATTCGAATGTTTTGGATTTAATCAAAATGATACGTCCAAAATGTTTCGGTAGTTAAAAATGCGGCCACATCACTCGGCACGCCTGAAGCACGTCCTTGAGGATTTGCCAGTTGTTCTAAAAACGGCCCTGTTTGTGATTGATGTGCTTCAAAAGCTTTTAATTTTTGTTCTTTATACTCAGAAATGTCATTGACGATATCCGGTTCGCCCAATGCATCTACAGCGTCATTACTAAATGCAACGAGTTGCAATTTCGGTCGTTCTGTTTCAGGGAGACGTTGAACAGTCCGAACAACAGCTTCTGCAGTCGCTTCATGATCAGGATGAACGGCATAACCTGGATAAAATGAAATGATTGTAGAAGGATTCGTGTCATCGATAAGTCCTTGTATCATTGCATCCATTTCATCATGAGGCTCAAACTCAACTGTTTTATCACGTAAGCCCATTTTGCGCAAATGCGTGATACCAATAACGTTGGCCGCTTCTTCAAGTTCGCGCTCACGAATATGCGGTAATGATTCACGCGTGGCTACAGGAGGGTTGCCTAAGTTGCGTCCCATTTGCCCTAATGTTAAACATGCATAAGTGACAGGGACGCCCTCATCAACAAAGCGTGCAAGGGTACCTGCAGATGAAAATGTTTCATCATCAGGATGTGGAAATATCACTAAAATATGTCGTTCCATAGCCATTATGCATCCCTCCTAAATTTCAAACGCTTGTCGACTAATTTCAAGTGCAGCCGCAAGTTGTCCTTCATAATTAAATCCCGCTATCAACAAAGCATCATTGTCAGCGACTTCATAATGCGTCAGTCCTTGAACATACACCCAGCCATGATTGTCCAATTTAAGGCCAATACGGTAAGGCTCTTTGCCGCCGCCTTTTAATTGTGCGTGTTGATAATTGACTTGAATATTGCGTAAAAATGTCCCTGCATTGAAAACACGTTGATCGAAATGGTTGGCATAGGCACCATTAGTCGTTTCAACGTGCAAATAGACAGGTTGATTTGCATATTGATTTAATAAAGCTTGAAGCTTGTCTTCATGAATAGGTTGCAAAGCGTTCACTGCCTCCCTGATATGATTATCTTTCTATTTTACTAAAAAATGTGTCAAATTTGTATATGTCTGCTCATTTTATATTGCAAAATTCATAAAGTATTTGAGCCTATCGCTGTTTGCGCTTAGCAACTAATGTCTCATAACTTTGTGAAAAGTGATGTAAACGGGATGTGTCTTGAAGTAAATGATAGCTTACCAAATCAATAATAAAATGTGTGGCTAATTGTGAATTGATAAAATAATGATCGTGGGTAAATTGATGATCCGCTGTCAAAATAATATGGTCGCACACGTTTTCTAATGCGGCGGTTTTATAATGTGACAATGCTAAAATTTTAGCGCCTGCTTTTTGAGCCTGACTTAAACTATCTAATATTTCAGCTGTTGCGCCACTATTGGTAAGGGCAACGACGGTGGTTTGTTCATCACACATTTGTTCAATTACTGCCATTAAGTGTGCATCTGTGATCGCCATCGCATTAAAGCCCATGCGGATGGTACGAAAATAAAATTCTTGGGCACTTAACCCAGAACTACCAATACCAATAAATATGATTTTTTGACTATGTTGAATCGCTTCTACGAGTGCCAACAAGTCAGATTGAATAATAAATTCACCTGTATGATTCAAAATAGACATATAATGTTGATGCATAATTTGAATGGCAGGCTCGTTTTCGATGACATCTTGATGAAATTCATGTTGAATCGCAAAACGTAACGATTGAAAACTATCATAATCTAACTTATGCGCAAAGCGACTCACACTTGAAGAAGACACACCAATATCACGTGCAAAAGATTGTATATTCCCAATATCCGTAGCACAGTCTAATTTTAAAATTGCTGCTGCGATGATACGTTCAGATTTCGTAAAATGAGGATAAAAATGTTGAATACGATTTTCAAGTTTCATCTTATCGCGCTCCTTTTATTCAGTATAATTGAAAATTTTTTTCAAAACAATATAACATATTGACAGTTTATTTCACGGTGCTATATTGAACTTAGAAGCATAAGGGAGAAAGGGGTTTGGGGTATCATGAAAAAAGCGTTTGAAAAGGCACAACAGTTCGGTAAGTCTTTTATGTTGCCAATTGCTATTTTACCAGCAGCAGGTTTGTTACTTGGTATTGGGGGTGCTTTAAGTAATCCGAACACAATTAAAGCCTATCCCATCTTAGATGTTCAATTTTTACAGCACATATTTGTTTTAATGAGTTCAGCGGGTAGTATTGTCTTTCAAAATTTACCCGTTATTTTTGCGGTAGGTGTTGCAATTGGATTAGCTAAAAGTGACAAAGGTACAGCTGGGTTGGCTGCTTTATTAGGCTTTTTAATTATGAATGCAACGATGAATGCTTTATTAACTATCAATGATCATCTTGCGGTAACTGAAGAACTTGCCAAAAAGGGACAAGGTATGGTTCTAGGCATACAAACTGTGGAAACAGGTGTGTTTGGAGGAATCATCATTGGTATCATGACTGCGTTTTTACATAATAAATATAATAAAGTCACGCTACCACAGTTTTTAGGATTTTTTGGAGGTTCGAGATTTATACCTATTATCACATCGTTTAGTGCTATATTTGTGGGTGTCTTAATGTACTTTATATGGCCATTTATTCAAGACCTTATCTTTGGTGCAGGTGGAATTGTGAATAAAACAGGTGTAATAGGGACATTCTTTTACGGGTTTATTTTAAGAATGTTAGGACCTTTTGGTTTGCATCATATTTTTTATCTTCCATTTTGGCAAACAGCTTTAGGGGGTTCGCTCGAAGTAAAGGGACATCTTGTGCAAGGCACGCAAAACATCTTTTTTGCACAATTAGGTGATCCGAATGTACACCAATATTATGAAGGTGTATCTAGATTTATGTCTGGTCGTTTTATCACTATGATGTTTGGTTTGTTAGGTGCAACGCTGGCGATTTACCACACGTCGAAGCCCGAAAATAAAAAGTTGTGGGTGGATTAATGTTGTCAGCGGCGCTAACGTCATTCCTGACAGGGATTACTGAACCATTAGAATTTAGTTTTTTATTTGTTGCACCGTTATTATATGTGATCCATGCGTTATTAGATGGTTTGGCATTTATGATGGCAGATATTTTTAACATTACAATTGGTCAAACGTTTAGTGGTGGATTTATAGATTATATATTATTTGGTGTTTTACAAGGAAATGAAAAGACAAATTTCTTATATGTGATACCTATAGGCATCGTGTGGTTTTGCTTGTATTATTTCATATTTAAATTACTCATTATTAAAATGAATTTTAAAACGCCTGGCCGCGAAGACGAGCAAATGAATGTTTCTGTCGGTAAAAGTGAAAGAGCGCAAACCATTATAGAAGCTTTAGGAGGTAAAGCCAACATCAATGTGGTGGATTGTTGTGCAACGCGTTTGAGGGTTACACTGTATGATAGTGGAAAATTAAACGAAACCCAATTAAAAATGACCGAGGCGAAAGGGGTTATTAAACAAGGTAATGGCGTTCAGATTGTGTATGGACCGCATGTGACAAGTATTAAGAATGAAATTGAAGAACAGTTATAAATAAAGGAGCGACGTATATGTTACCTCAAGGATTAATTGTATCTTGCCAAGCTTTACCTGATGAGCCACTGCACTCATCGTTTATTATGAGTAAAATGGCGCTAGCAGCTAAAGAAGGTGGTGCTGTAGGGATACGAGCGAATACGAAAGCAGATATTTTAGCGATTAAACAAGAAGTAGATTTACCTGTCATTGGTATTGTTAAAAGAGATTATGAAGGGTCTAGCGTGTTTATCACAGCGACACGTAAGGAAATTGATGAATTAATAGAAAGTGGTTGTGAAGTGATCGCAATGGATGCAACGTTACGCGAACGACCGGCAGAAGATTTAGAAACATTAGTGGCATATGTGCGTCAACAAGCGCCGCATATTGAATTGATGGCAGATATCGCTACGGTTGAAGAAGCGCAACATGCAGAAAATTTAGGATTTGATTACATTGGCACAACATTACATGGTTATACTGAACAAACACAAGGACAGGTGCTCTATGCCAATGATTTTCAATTTTTAGATGAGATTTTAAAACATGTCAATCAAAAAGTGATTGCTGAAGGGAATGTCATGACACCGGAAATGCTAAAGATTGTTACGGATAAAGGTGTTTATGCGTCTGTTGTTGGGGGAGCAATCACGCGCCCGCGCGATATCACGAAACGTTTTGTAAATGCATTACACGGAGGATGATTCAAATGAAAGTAACAAATCTCGGTACGAAAGATCGTGTGTCATGTTATGTTGCGACTGAATTGTATCAGTTTATGTTGCACCAACCACATGCACGTCTCGGTTTAGCGACAGGGGGAACGATGGTCGATATGTATGGTCATTTAGTAGCTTTATTAAATAAAAATAATCTCGATGTCTCACATATCCAT
The DNA here is from genome assembly GCF_011394325.1 of Staphylococcus sp. 11007852. Taxonomy (NCBI): domain Bacteria; kingdom Bacillati; phylum Bacillota; class Bacilli; order Caryophanales; family Staphylococcaceae; genus Staphylococcus; species Staphylococcus sp. 11007852. Next base: position 55,180 of record NZ_JAANBJ010000030.1, read on the forward strand.
ACTTTCAATCTCGATGAATATGTAGGCTTACATGCAACACATCCAGAAAGCTACAATTACTATATGCACCAAATCTTGTTTGATCATTATCCAAAATTTACAGAAGCGTTTTTGCACATTCCAAATGGAGATGTTGATGACGTTAATAAAGAAGCCATGCGATATGAGACGATTTTAGATAAAGAAGGACCCATTGATATTCAAATTTTAGGTATCGGACAAAATGGTCATATCGGTTTTAATGAACCTGGGACACCGTTTGACACAGAAACACATTGCGTCAATTTAACTGAAAGTACAATAGAAGCGAATAGTCGTTATTTTGAAAATAAGCGTGATGTACCACGTCAGGCCATTTCGATGGGACTTCAATCAATCATGAAAGCAAAACGCATCATTTTAATCGCACTGGGTCCGCATAAAAAAGCGGCAATGACACGCTTGATGACAGGTGAAGTGACGCCAGATTTACCAGCTTCTATTTTGCATCGCCACCCCAATGTGGAGGTTTTTGTTGATGATGAAGCAATGCCGAACTTATAAGCGCATCGTTTGAAACTCCTATTTCTAGGGTATATCCTGAAAATGTAGTTCGTAAAGATAAAAATATGGAGGATTGATTCTAGACATGGAATTACAATTAGCGATTGATTTATTAAATAAAGAAGATGCGGCTGAATTAGCAAAAAAAGTCACAGATTATGTAGATATTGTAGAAATCGGTACGCCGATTGTGATCAATGAAGGCCTCCCAGCAGTCCAACATTTAAAAGATAATGTTGAAGATAGAGATGTTAAAGTATTAGCAGATTTAAAAATTATGGATGCTGCGGATTACGAAGTGAGTCAAGCCATCAAATTTGGTGCGGACGTTGTAACGATTTTAGGTGTTGCAGAAGATGAATCGATTAAAAATGCGATTGCGGAAGCACACAAACATGGAAAACAATTACTTGTGGATTTAATTGCAGTTCAAGATTTAGAAAAACGTGCAAAAGAAATAGATGCAATGGGTGCAGACTATATTGCTGTGCATACAGGTTATGATTTACAAGCGCAAGGCCAATCACCACTTGAAAGTTTGCGTAAAGTGAAATCAGCAATCAGTCAATCCAAAGTTGCTGTTGCAGGTGGTATTAAGCCTGACACAATTAAAGAAGTTGTCGCTGAAAATCCGGATTTAATCATTGTTGGTGGGGGTATCGCAAATGCAGATGACCCTGCTGAAGCCGCTAAACAATGTCGTGAAATCATGGATGGTCAATAAAATGACAGTATTCAATTACCAACTCATTTTAAATGAAATCGAACAGACGTTAAATTCAGTGAATCCTGAATCAGCGCAACAGTTTGAACAACAGGTGATTGATGCGCCTACAGTATTTGTTTCAGGTAAAGGGCGGTCAGGATTTGTGGCGAATGGTTTTGCGATGCGTTTAAATCAACTTGGTAAAAAAGCGTATGTTGTAGGGGAGTCGACAACGCCGTCGATTCAAAAAGGAGACGTCTTTGTCATTATATCCGGTTCCGGTTCTACGGCGCATTTAAAATTACTTGCTGAGAAAGCAAAAGAAGTTGAAGCGGACGTGTTACTCATTACTACGAAACCTGATTCTGCAATAGGACAGTTGGCGAATCTCGCAATTGAATTGCCGGCGGGCACGAAACATGATGCTGAAGGTTCAGACCAACCGTTAGGAAGTTTATTTGAACAAAGCGCGCAACTCTTTTTAGATAGTCTCGTATTAAATTTACAAACACGTTTGAATATTTCTGAAGAAACGATGCAACACAATCATGCCAATTTAGAATAAAAGACTACTCAAACTTCTATCAATAAGGCCGATATAAGGCATGCGATAGAAGTTTTTTATGTCGTTAATATGCGGTTAAGATGCAGTGTGATAAAATGAAACAAATGTGAGTAAAGAAGTGAAACGATGGCACAATTACTAGAACGTATTGAAACGTATGCGACATGTCAACCGCATGCAATTGCTATACATATTGATGATGAACGCATAGATTATAAGCACTTACAACAACAATTAGAACAGAAAGCAATGCAATTGCCAGATGCGTGCAAAGGTCAACGTGTGGGGCTTTCTTTTAATCGAATTCAAGACTTTGTAGTGCATTATTTGGCAGTGTTACATAAGGGAGGTATTCCTTGTGTTATTGATCCGAAATGGACAGAAGCGCGTCTTCACGCGTTATATGAACGTTATCATATCGGTTTTGTGTTAAATGAGTCAGGTATCGAAGCCACGTCTTATCAATGCGACACACAAACGCGCCCTTTATTACATATCGGCTTTACATCCGGCACAACAGGGTTACCGAAGGCATTTTACCGAAATGAAGCGTCATGGATTGCCTCATTTGAACAAAATGACGCATTAATAGAAAAAACATTAGATGAGCGGTGTACACTTGTTGCACTAGGACCCTATGCACACTCTTTAACGTTGTACGTAATGATATATGCATTATTTTATGGTCGTACCTTTTTGGGGCAAAATAATTATAATATTCAACAATGTGCAACGAAAATTGCATCTTTACACACGCCGTGCATACTCTTTTTAGTGCCCACAATGGTGTATGATTGGGTGCGACATGCGCATCAAAATTCTAACGTGACACATGTATTTATATCTGGAGATAAATTGTCATCATCATTACATCAGCAATTAAAGGCACAATTGCCTTTAGCGACGATTGATGAATTTTTTGGTACGTCTGAAGCGAGTTTTATTAGTGTGAACCGTAATCAAACAGCCCCGTTAAATTCAGTAGGTACGATTTTTCCTAATGTTGACATACACATCGACCAGCCAGACGTGAATGGGGTGGGCAAGTTGTTTGTGCATAGTGCGATGGCTTTTCAAGGGTATGTCGGTCAGACACCATCGATGTGGATTCAAACCGGAGATTACGCACGAGTTGAGCATGATGTCTTATATTTGCACGGACGTATAGAAGATATGATGATTATTGGTGGACGTAACGTCTACCCATCAGTAGTTGAGCATTATATTAAAAAATTAGAAGGGATTGAAGACGTGATTATCGTCAAACAACCGCATTCAAAATTTGGTGAATTAGCTGTTGCCCTGTATATCGGAGCATGTACGTTTCACTATCAAACAATGAGACAACAGCTTGCAAAAGTGCTCACTCGTTATGAAATTCCGTCAAAATTCATTCGCGTAACCACACTCCCTTATACGTCAAGTGGGAAAGTATCTCGACGTTTAGCACAACAAAAGTATGAAAGTGGTGATTTTGATGAATAAAGCAGTAATAGTGGCGGCAAAACGAACGCCGATAGGGGTATATGGTGGTAAGTTAAATAAATGGGAACCAGAAGATTTACTGAAACCATTACTGCAACATTTTCAGAAGATGCTCCCATGCGATTTGAATACATTGGATGATGTCATTTTAGGTAATGTGGTTGGAAATGGTGGAAATATTGCACGCAAAAGTCTGTTAGAAGCAGGCATTGATGTACGTGTGCCTGGTTTAACAATTGATCGTCAATGTGGGTCGGGTTTAGAGGCGATCCAATTAGCGTGTCGTCTTGTAGAAAGTGGTGCAGGTGACTTTTATATTGCAGGAGGCGTAGAGAGTACAAGCCGGGCACCTTGGAAAATGAAGCGACCGACGTCTCTCTATCCTTCAGAGCCTCCACAATTTTTTGAGCGTGCCTCATTCGCACCAAGCGATCAAGATCCGTCCATGATTGAGGCAGCTGAAAATGTAGCCCATACCTTTCAAATAACGCGAGAGGATCAGGACAGATTTGCATATACCAGTCACATTAAAACTGCTAAAGCTTTTGAAAATCATCAACTTGACGATGAAATCGTACCTTTAAAAGTTCAAGGATCATGGATGACGCATGATGAAAGTGTACGTCCTGATATTAAATTATCGCGCTTAAAACGTTTAAAGCCGTTACTTCCAAATGGCACTGTAACAGTAGGGAATTGCTGTTTAAAGCATGACGGGGCAGCGCTTGTAGTTGTAATGTCACAAGAAAAAGCACGTACGCTTGGTCTAACTAAAGGGTTATATTTTAAAGGCTACGCGATTGAAGGGGTTGCGCCTACGCTTTTAGGAAGTGGGCCCATTCCAGCGGTAAAAGAACTTTTAGAAAAGCATCATCTGACTATAACAGATATTGACGCGGTAGAGTTGAATGAAGCTTTTAGCGCACAAGTACTTGCATGCCAACGAGAGCTTAATATTTCTGACGCACAACTCAACCGATACGGTGGCGCTATTGCGATGGGACATCCCTACAGTGCAAGTGGGGCTATTTTAGTGACGCGCTTGTTTTACATGACAGATGCAATGCGGATGATAGCGACGATGGGTATTGGAGGAGGCATGGGTAATGCAGCACTGTTCGAACGTTGGTGATAGTGAAACTCGGACGCTTATTATTGATGAGTTTGAATTACAAGCCTATCAAGCATCATTTCATTATGCTGAAAATGACATACCACCGTTATTTTTTGCGCGTTTTTGGCATGTGTTTGAGTTGTTTCAACCTTTCATCATTTTACCGATCACGCTAGTCGAAACGCAAGTCACACAAAATGCCCCTCTCCCTAAACAACCGCACGTTCAAGCGACACTGACCTTATTAGAAGCGACAAAGATAAAACATTTTGAGCGCTACCGTTTTGAGATGAATGTCAATGACGTACTAACCGTGCATCACACATTTATAAAGCAGGTGAAACTATGACTTTTAATGAAGCAGACGTGCGACACTATTTGAACATTGTTCAAGATGACAATCCACTTCATCCAAAAATTGTGCCAGGGCAGATGGTTATTGAACGTATATGGCAATCACTACATCGCTATCCTTTAACGTACCACGTTAAATATGTAAAACCGATTCATTTAAATGAATCATACAAAGTAGAAGATCACAACACATTCATTTTAGTAAAAAATACTTTAGATGAAACGATGTTGAAAATCACCTTATCTTTTTAAATATGGTGTTGTGATAAAAATTCTAGTAAAAAAAGCATCGATTAGGTAAAAGCGTTTTTACTTAATCGATTTTTTATATTATTTCATTTACTCTCCCTATATCAAATAGAATGATTTCAAGATAGGTCTACCTACCTACAAATGACATAAGGGGCGAGAAATGGCTGAAAGACTTAAAGAAAGGTCTAAGTCTCTATAGCGATTTTTATATTTCTGTTGAAAAATGATTGTATATTGTTCGCTCATAGACGGTGGGAACATTTAGTACACAAGAAGATTCAACGATACTCAAAGTATGATAAGAATTTACAATATCATTTTTATAACAATATGTTTTTAAGTATGTTACAATGCAAGGAATATTTATAGGAGTTGATTATATATGAAATTGATTGATAATTTGGATTATTCAGACGAACAAAAAATATTTCTTTTAAATATTGGTGGATTGGATTTATATAAAGTCCGTAAGCATGTAATAAAAACAATTGAAAAATTAACTAAACCCTATTTGCCTAAACATCATAGTTATACATTTATGGATATCGATAACATGACTGTGTTGCTAATCAAATCAGAAATTCAATTTATTCCTGATTTGATTAGAGCGCTTTGTAAAAAGAATTTAGGTGTCTATGAAGTTAGATTATATGAAGAAAAAGAAAATATTTTTGAGTAATTGGTATGCATAGTTTGTATACCATTTTTTATAGCGACATTGATTAATGAATGCGTTTGGCAATTACTACAACACTATCCTAAAGTTTACAACGTAAAATATGTGAACCCGATTCACTTAAATGAAACGATGCTCAACTTTATAAATCGATATTTAATGATGAAACATTCACAGTGCTTAGATATTTTATTTTTTAAAGTGCATTATTAGTATATTAAGAATTTAAAAAGTAATTTATAATTTGGAATGTTATAATAATGAGTGATATATATCATAAAAATGATAGACATATTTAGGGGAGGTATGAAGACAGATGAAGAAGTGGATTCTCATAGTGATGACCCTTGCTTTAGTATCAGCGTGCGGTAATGAGCAACAATCGTCACAACCATCTCATAAAGATGAAAAATCAACCACACATAAGCAAGAATCTGCCGATACAAAAAAGGCATCAAAGGACAATCAAGCATCAACGGCTAATAAAACACAGACAACTACACATGAGGACGACGTCGCCAAATTGCCGGATCAGATGAAAGCAGCTTTAGTATTTTCATCACCAGAAGCAACCGCGTTTACTTTGTCGAAAAAAGAGATTTTAACAGGTGTTTTCGAACAAGATTATTTGAATAAACCTCAAAAGAAACAATTGTATAAATTATATTTAATTGAATCAAAAGGGTATACAAACGGACCCGATGATATGAAATTTTATAGCGTTTATCCGCCCAAAAAAGGGTTTAATACCGTCATGGGAATTGGGAAGCATAAAGCATTTATCGGAGGTACGCAAAGTCCAGGAACGTATCAACAATTATTAGAAACGGGTAAAGAACTAGATTTAGACACGTTATATGCCCAAAATAAACAATTTAAATCACTAACCGAACTATCACAAAAAGTTGAATTTACAAATAAAAATCCTATGGAAAATGAAGCGACGCGTAAAGATTTTGAAGGAAAAGAGAACCCAGCAACTATGGCACATGCGCGAAGCCAAGTGTATGAGATGATTAACAAATTTGAAGGGGAACCTATCAATACAAAAGATTATATTTGGGATAATGTGCGTTGGGACAATGGTCTCACTGGGTGGACAGTGAATTATCGCAATCATAATTTAGAGATTGTAGGTACATACAAACAAGTAGAAGGACAACCTTTGGTAAAATTGGATGCAAATGGTCAAAAAATCAAATAGCAATTAATAAGTTTAAGTTCTGTAAAACATCGATCTAGTGAATCAATTGTGCGTATCATTAGATCGATTTTTTGTTTTTAAAAATAGCTTAATCATTCTTTTATTAAAGGTGACTAAACCACCATTAAAATAGAAAAATATGCCTATTAAATTTTTATATTACAAGCAACATAAAAACCTTCAAAATCAAGATAATGAATTTTGAAGGTTTTATTATAGGTCTGATTTAATTTGGTCATTGTGCGTGACCTTTTATTTTTTAAATTTCTGTAACTTCAACGTCAATTTTTTCAATGCGATTTGCGGCACCGTGATCAACTGGGCCTACAAAGTCGTTCATTTTCCATCCATTTTTAATCGCTGAAGCAACAAACGCTTTTGCATTAATAACAGCTTCTTTTGGTGTTAAGCCGTTTGCCAAATTTGCTGTCGTTGCAGCGGCAAACGTACACCCTGCACCATGATTATAACTTTGTTGGAACATATCTGTCGTTAATTGATAGTATGTTTGACCATCATAATACAAATCGTATGACTTATCTTGATCCAGTGCTTTACCACCTTTAATGACTACATGTTGCGCACCTTGATCATGAATGATTTGAGCCGCTTTTTTCATATCTTCTATAGATTTTAATGCCCCCAACCCTGACAATTGACCTGCTTCAAACAAGTTGGGCGTCACAACAGTTGCTTTTGGCAGTAAATATTCAATCATTGCATCAGTATTTCCCGGGTTTAATACTTCGTCTTCCCCTTTACATACCATAACAGGGTCTACAACGAAATGCTTTGCGCCAGACTCTGTAAAAGCTTCCCCGGCACGTTTGATAACTTCTTGTGTACCAAGCATACCTGTTTTAACGGCATCTGGGCCAATACTAATGACCGTTTCGAGTTGTTTATTAAACACATCGAATGGAATTGGTGTCACATCGTGTGACCATGTGTTTTTATCCATAGTGACAATTGCAGCAAGTGCAACCATGCCATAAGTGTCATGCTCTTGAAATGTTTTTAAATCAGCTTGCATGCCAGCCCCAGCACTTGTGTCAGAACCTGCAATGGTTAATACTTTTTTTAATGCCATTATTTATACACTCCTCGAATTCAATTATTAATTATTATCATATCACGCACGGCTTTAAGTGGAAATATATTCGTTTTAACGCGGGCGAGTTTTTCATTGAATTGTGTTAAAATGTGAACTGAGGTGAAGGTTATGGAATGGTCCACCATTTTTCATGAAATAAAATCAAAACATGATTTTAAAGCTATGCATGATTTTTTAGAAAAAGAGTATGCGACTGAAATTGTTTATCCAGAACGTAAAAATATATACCAAGCGTTTGATTTAACACCATTTGACAATGTCAAAGTTGTGATTTTAGGTCAAGATCCTTATCACGGTCCGAACCAAGCACATGGTCTTGCTTTTTCAGTCCAACCCAATGCGAAATTTCCACCTTCGTTACGCAATATGTATAAAGAGTTAGAGGCTGACATTGGCTGTCATCGTACGTCGCCACACTTGCAAGATTGGGCGCGAGAGGGTGTCCTGTTATTAAATACTGTGCTTACAGTTCGCCATGGAGAAGCGCACTCCCATCGAGATATTGGTTGGGAAACGTTTACCAATGAAATCATTCAATCTATCTCAGACAATCGTGAAGGTGTTGTATTTATTTTATGGGGAAAACCTGCACAACAAAAAGAACGCCTCATCGATACGTCAAAACATTTTATTATAAAATCACCTCATCCGAGCCCATTGTCGGCACATCGTGGTTTTTTTGGTTCAAAACCGTATTCACAAGCAAATACTTATTTAGAACAACAAGGCAAAACACCCATTCATTGGTGTGAAAGAGGAGGAGACGCATGATTAAAGATAAACTTATCGAATTAATTGAAGCAGAACTCGTTAAAGCAGATGCATCTGCTTCGGATGCTGAATTTCATAAACATATGTATGCCATTCATACGCTTACATCATTATATTCACATTCCGATTCACAATCTTCTGCACCATCCTTACAGCGCAAGCAAGGGGAGCAAGCTACCGTTTCACACGCTTCATCCTCTGCAAAGACGGTAACAGATGAAGAAATTCGTTTAATGGGTGGTAAAGTGCCATCACAAGCGTCACATGCATCACACACACCTTCGAATCCTCGAATGATCACGGATGATGCCTTAGGAAATGGAGAATCACTTTTTGACTTTTAATAAATGATAGGAGCGAAACTTATGAAAGTATTTATAATTTTAGGTGCATTAAATGCACTATTCGCTGTTGGCACAGGTGCATTCGGCGCACATGCTTTAGAAGGAAAACTCTCTGAACACTATATGTCTGTTTGGGAAAAAGCGACGATGTACCAAATGTACCATGCATTGGGATTAGTACTGATTGGTATTGTTGGTGGTGCATTTGACGTAAATGTAGGATGGGCCGGTTGGCTTATGTTTTTAGGTATTCTGTTCTTCAGTGGTTCATTATACATTTTGTCGCTCACAGGTGTGAGTGTATTAGGCGCTATAACGCCCATTGGTGGTGTTTTATTCGTCGTAAGTTGGCTGATGCTTGCGATTGCAGCTTTTAAAATATAATTTATTTAACACACATTTCAAGATTTGCTTTGGCAAATTAATGATAAAATGTGTGTTTTTAATTTGTTTAAGAAAATGATTGTTAATTTTTTAGTCATCGGTATAATGTAACAAGGGGTGAATAGTATATGCAAAATAAACACAATCAAATTGATCGTGGAGATTTACAAGCTAATTTATCAGAGAAGTTTGTTTGGGCGATTGCTTACGGCTCTTGTATAGGATGGGGGTCCTTTATTTTACCAGGTGACTGGATTGCACAATCAGGTCCGATTGCGGCATCAATTGGCATTTTAATTGGTGCATTACTCATGATAGTGATTGCCGTAAGTTATGGCGCTTTAGTCGAACGCTTCCCAGTTTCAGGTGGAGGATTCGCGTTTAGTTATTTAGGATTCGGGCGTTATGTTAGTTTTTTCTCATCTTGGTTTTTAACATTTGGATATATATGTGTTGTTGCATTAAATGCGACAGCGTTTAGTTTATTAATTAAATTTTTATTACCAGACTTATTGGAAGTTGGAAAATTATATACGATTGCTGGTTGGGATGTATACATCACTGAAATTATCATAGCTACAGTCTTATTACTCATATTTATGCTTATTGCGATAAAAGGTGCAAGCGTCTCAGGTTCATTGCAATATTATTTTTGTGTTGCGATGGTCACAGTGGTCGTATTACTTTTTATCAGTTCCTTCTTTGGTTCGAACTTTTCATTAGACAATTTAAAACCGCTCAATGGTTCAAAATATGGATGGTTTCAGGCGATAGTCATGATTGTAGCGGTTGCACCATGGGCTTATGTCGGGTTTGATAATATTCCTCAAACGGCGGAAGAGTTTAATTTCTCACCCAATAAAACATTTAAATTAATCGTATATAGCTTAATCGCTGCTGGATTAACATACACAATGATGATTTTATACACTGGTTGGTTAAGTGGTGCAAGTCAAGACTTATGGTTAACAGGTTCAGTTACGCGTGAAGCGTTTGGAACGATTGGTTTGGGTGTGTTAGCTATTGCTATAATAATGGGAATATTCACAGGTTTAAATGGCTTCTTACTTAGCTCAAGTCGTTTATTGTTTTCAATGGGACGCTCAGGGATTATGCCTACCGTTTTCAGTAAACTACACCCAAAATACAAAACACCTTATGTGGCGATTATCTTTTTAGTTTCATTGACACTAATTGCACCTTGGCTCGGACGTACTGCACTCACTTGGATTGTGGATATGTCATCTACAGGGGTTTCGGTCGCGTATTTTGTGACGTGTCTAGCAGCGGCCAAGTTATTCAGTTATGACAAATCGAGTCCGTCTTATGGGCCCGTCTATAAAACATTTGCGATTGTAGGTTCGGTGATTGCATTTGTGTTCTTATTCTTATTGCTGTTCCCATGGTCACCAGCATCATTATCAGGGCCATCGTATATTGCATTAGCAGGATGGACAGTATTAGGATTCATTTTCTTCATCATACGTTATCCTAAATTACGTCGCATCGATAAAGAAGAACTTTCAAAATTGATTTTAGATGCAAATAACAAAGATATCGTAAAAATGATTGAGAAATAGTAATACCTCGCATTTCTAAAAACTTTACCACAAAATATATTTTCGTTTATGGTTAAGAAATGAATCGAATTGATATGTTTTAAATCCATGATTTTTATTACGCTTTGATGATTAAATTTATTTAAAATGATATGCACCCTATAAAGTAGACGCTTGAATAGTGAACACTTTATAGGGATTTTTTGTATGTGGAAAAGTAAAAATACTGGAAGGGTTAAAAGAGTTGAGAAATCTGATTTTTTCTGAATTTTTATATTGTTTTGCAAATTTTAGAAGGATATGTTTTAATTAAAAGTAATTTTATATAAAAAAGGGTGGTCTCAGATGCATTATTTTAGGTTGCCAATAGACACACGTTTTAGTTTAGTGAAATTAGATATGTCGCGAGCCTATGAAGTATTTGAAGTTGTAAAGCAAGAGCGTGAACATTTACGCGAGTTTCTAGATTGGATTGATTACGTTCAATCGATAGAAGATGAAGTGAAATTTTTAAAAGAAGCGCTGAGATTAGAAGCGGAGAATCAATCACGTCTATATTTTATTTATGAAGAGAATCAACTTGTAGGTGCGATCGATTTACATAAAATAGACACGATAAACAATCAAGGTGAAGTAGGGTATTGGTTGAGTCAGCATGTGACAGGTCAAGGTGTGATGACTAAAGCGGTCAAGTTATTATGTGATATCGCTTTTAACGAATTAATGTTAAATCGTCTCGAAATTCGTGCACAAAAGGAGAATATAGCGAGTCAACGTGTCGCAGAAAAAGCAGGATTTCGATTTATGGGGGAAGCGCGTGAATCGCTTTACCGAAACAACACCTATGTGACGATGTATCATTATGAGTTGCTTAAACGACACTTTTCAACAACATGAAAAAGGGATATTTTAAGCCAATTAAGTAAAATGTTCATAAAAAATTAATAAATATTCAATATTTCTATCCCAAAAATTCAGAAAACATGGTACATTAGATTTAAGCAAAAGATATGCACAGTCACGACATATCATTTTGTGTTTTTCATTTTCAAAAAAGTTCTCCAATAAAAAGGCCTGCTCATTAAGATAGCGTAGCGACTGTCTTAAGTGAGTCAGGCCTATTAACATGCTTATCTTTAAAGCGCAGTGGACGTTTGCATGACATAATAATTTGACTGCTAGGCTAACGATTAACTTTGATAATATTATTGAATAATATTTGCGCCATTGTTTCACTGTCTTCTTGACATCCTCCTGAAAGCCACGAATAGATAATTGCGAGTTGTCCTCCAATGGTATAGTCGATAAAGTACTGTGAATCTTTTAATGGCGGTAGCACTTCTAAAATAGAGGAGTAACCTTCTTTAGTAAATTGAATATAATCGCGTACGAGGCGATACTGTGACTGTGTCAAAACAAGACTCATGAAATATTTTTTAAAACGTTGCATATACGTAAATAACACGCGGAAAACTTGAATAAGTCGCTGTTTTGCAATTTCCAAAGGATACGTTTCTATGAGGTTTTTCGTATAGCGCATAAGCTTATGGTATCTTTTCATATGGTATGCTTGAATTGTATCCATTAATTGATATTTATCTTCAAAGTGTGCATAAAATGTCGAGCGATGGACCCTACTTTCAGCACAAATTTGTTTGATTGTTATATATTCAAATTTTTCAACCTCTAACAATGACACCATTGCCTTAATAATGGCAAGCCTTGCATTTCCTCTATTCATGTCTATCACCCAACGCTATTATAATATATTTTCAAATCCGACACATTTAAAAAGATTGTCTGTATAAATCACTAGATAATTGGTTATATAATACAGATTGTTAATTTTAACTGGAGGAGATTTTTTGTATGAAAAAAATTATTTTGATTAATATTGTAACGATACTGTTGTTAGTCGTGATAGGTGTAGTTGCATTTTACTTCTATAATCAATCTGCAAATTATATAAACACAGATAACGCTAAAGTAGATAGCAAGCAAATGAAACTTGCAAGCCCAATTTCAGGAGAAATTTCAAAATTAAACGTTCAAGAGGGTGACAAGGTGAAAGAAGGGGACACGGTAGCTGAAATCCGTGGTCAAGGTCAAGATGGGCAACCTCAAACTATGGAAGTGAAAATGCCTAAAGATGGCACGATTGCCAAATTAGATGGACAAGAAAAAGGAATAGCACAAGCAGGTCAACCTATGGCATATGCCTATAATATGGATGCGCTCTATATTACTGCCAACATTGATGAAACGGTCATTAAAGATTTGAGTGAAGGTCAAACGGTGGATGTCTCTATTGATGGTCAAGATTCGGAAATTAAAGGTCATGTTGATCGTATCGGTAATGCGACTGCGGCGAGCTTCTCATTAATGCCTTCATCTAACAGTGATGGTAACTATACTAAAGTCAGTCAAGTTGTTCCTGTAAAAATTAAATTAGATAGTCAACCTTCTAAGGGGATTGTGCCAGGAATGAACGCGGAAGTGCGTATTCATAAAAATTAATAATAGGGAGGACAAAAGATGTTCATTACGTTATATGTCGTTGTTGCCCTTATTGTGATTGTTTGTATGAATATGGTAATAATCAAGCGAAATAAGCGTTTATCCAGATTGCAAACATCTGAAAAAATAAATCAAAAAGAAGCATCACAATCTAAAGCAGGGACGTCTTCCTCTGCTTATCAATTTCAAATCGACGAAGAAAATGAATCCCAGAAGCCTGTTAATGAAACGGCGCAACATGCCACTCAAGATTATGTGTTTAAAAAGGGGATTACACGTAATAAAATTTTAGTAGCAATGGTGTTCGGCATGTTCATTACCATATTAAATCAAACATTGCTTAATACGGCATTACCTGTTATAAATACCGACTTTAATATCTCGGCTTCAACAGGACAATGGTTAATGACGGGGTTTATGTTAGTTAATGGTATTTTAATACCAGTTAGTGCGTATTTGTTTCATAAATTTTCTTATCGCAGTCTATTTCTAGTAGCGATGGTCGTGTTCACATTAGGTTCATTTGTATGCGCAATTGCGTGGAGTTTTCCAGTGATGATGACAGGGCGTGTATTTCAAGCGATTGGAGCAGGTGTTTTAATGCCATTAGGAACAAATGTGTTTATGACGATATTTCCGCCTCAAAAACGTGGGATGGCCATGGGGATTTTGGGTGTAGCGATGATATTAGCGCCAGCAATCGGACCGACTTTGTCAGGTTATATTGTTGAAAATTTCGATTGGCATGTCATGTTTTATGGCATGTTTGCAGTAGGTTTCGTATCTTTTATGCTGTCTTATATTTGGTTTGGTATATACCAAAAAACAACACAGCCAAAGGCGGATATCCCAGGAATTATATTCAGTACACTTGGTTTCGGTGCTTTATTATACGGCTTTAGTGAAGCCGGCAATAAGGGTTGGGGTTCTCCGGAAATCATTGCCATGTTTCTGATTGGAAGTACGTTTACAATCACGTTTGTTATACGTGAGATGACTATGAAAGCACCTATGCTTGATTTTGGTGTATTAAAGTACTCGGGATATACATTAACAGCACTTATAAATATGATTGTAACAATGAGTTTGTTTGGTGGTATGATTTTATTACCACTTTACCTTCAAAGTTTGAGGGGTTTCTCAGCCTTAGATTCAGGACTATTATTATTACCAGGAGCAATTATCATGGGCTTTATGGGGCCAATAGCGGGTAAATTACTTGATACTATTGGTATTAAACCATTGGCCATTATTGGTTTGGCGATTACAACGTATGGCACATGGGAATTAACGCAGTTAACCATGAAAACACCGTATTCGTCTATATTAATGATTTATATGATTCGCTCTTTTGGTATGAGTTTTGTGATGATGCCAATTATGACAGCAGGTATGAACGCATTACCAGCAAGGTTAATTTCTCATGGTAATGCATTAATTAACACGATGCGTCAACTCGCAGGATCTATCGGTACTGCAATATTAGTGACTGTGATGACGCAACAAACAGAATCACACCTCGCTTCATTTCAACAAGATTTAGACCAGACTAAGCCTTTTATAAAGGATCAAGTTGGTATGATGGCGCAACAAATGGGTGGAAAAGAACAGGCTTTAGGAAGTGTTATTAAATTTGTGAACCAGCTGGCTTCTGTTGACGGGGTTAATAGCGCTTTTTGGGTAGCAACGGCACTAAGCTTTCTTGCGTTTGTTTTGAGTTTCTTTTTAAAAGGAAAATCACACTACATTTCGCATGAATAAGCAGAATATAAAGTAGGAAAGTAAAAATTCATAAAAGACGGGGCTAGGAGATAGCCCTGTTAATCAAAAAACCAACAAAGTGCTTCGTACATGAACTTTGTTGGTTATATTTATATATTGAGTCTTTATGCAGGGAAGGATGGTAAATCAAAATTGAAATGATTTATGTCCGAGTCCCTTTAGATTCACTTAAGCGTTCATTCATTTTAGCATTGCGCTCTAACATGCGCTGGTAATAGTACTCATAACGGGCCCATTCCTCAGATGTGATAGGATCCGTAGTGAGTGTGCCACCTAAGTCTTTGATCGCATACAATAACTTAAACATGACATCTTGCACTTTAATATCATTTTGGAATAGCTCTTGAAGCGATGCCATATGATGCGGATGAATGTCAGGGTAGGTGAATTTCGTTGTTTCACCTTTTAACGCCCGTTCATAGAAGTCTTTCATTAATTGTGCACGTTCACGGCCTGACCCCTCGACACATAAATAGATTTGTACAGCAATCCCACCACGTACTCGACGTTGTGAAATACCTGCAAATTTTTGATGATTGATACTTAAATCAAATTTTCCTGGACAATAGGAATGTGTAATTTCAAAGGTGTCAATATCTACATTTTCATCCTCAAACATTTTACTTATGAGTAAATACATGACTGTAAAAGCTTCATCAATGGACGTTTCTGTTTTTCCTTTAAATATTAAAGAAATATTTAAAATGCCTTGATCTAATACCACACCTAAACCACCTGAATTACGCACGATAGCATTGTAACCTTTTTCATCCGTTAAAAATTGAATGCCATCTTTTAAGTAAGGTAGCCGGGAGTCATGAATGCCTAAAATGACGGTATGTTGATGTATCCATGTGCGAACAATATTTGGCGACGTGTCTTTGCCTACACTTTCAGAAAACGTATCATCAAAAGCAAAGGATTGCATCGGCGCTAAACCCGTTGCATGATCAACGTAGCGCCATGCGATATCCTTAAAGTATTTAGAGGTTAAGTCCATTATTGTAAACTTTGCGCAGCGGTAATGATAGATAAGTTGTAGACATCTTCACTTGAACAACCACGTGATAAATCGTTAACAGGTGAATTTAAACCTTGTAACACAGGACCTACTGCGTCAAACCCACCTAAACGTTGTGCAATTTTATAGCCGATATTACCCGCTTCTAAGCTTGGGAAAATAAATACATTCGCGTCACCTTGGATTTTAGCGCCCGGTGCTTTTTTCTTTGCTACTTCAGGAACGATTGCTGCATCAAATTGGAATTCACCGTCGATGACTACGTTAGTTAAACCTTCCGCTTTAACTTTCTCTTGCGCAAGTTGAACCGCTTCAGAAACTTTTTCAGTGTCATCTGATTTTGCAGAACCTTTTGTAGAGAAACTTAACATTGCAACGCGAGGATCCATACCGAAACTTTGTGCTGATTTTGCACTTTCAACAGCGATTTCAGCTAAGTCAGATGCACCGAGTTCAGGGTTAATTGCACAGTCTCCGAAAATATATTGTTGATCCTCTTTAATCATGAAGAAGATACCTGACGTTTTAGACACGCCTGGTTTAGTTTTAATAATTTGTAATGCAGGACGTACTGTGTCTGCTGTAGAGTGTGCAGCACCACTAACTAAACCGTCTGCTTTACCCGCATAAACAAGCATTGTACCGAAGTAGTTCACATTGTTTAATAATTCTTGTGCTTGTTCTTCAGTTGCTTTACCTTTACGGCGTTCGACAAATTTAGCAACCAAATCTGCTTTTAAGTCACTTGAATGGGGTTGAATGATTTCTAAGCCTTCGATAGAAAGCCCTTTATCTTTAGCAAGTGTTTCAATGTTCGCTTTGTTACCTAATACGATTGGTGTCACATAATCAGATTGTTGTAAGTCAACTGCTGCAGTTAAGACACGCTCATCTTCACCTTCTGGTAATACGATACGAACATTTTGTCCTGATAATTTTTCTTTTAAAACATCTAATAAACTAGACATATTTGTCCTCCTCTACTTTCCTTTCAACATTTCATGCCATTGTAATTATACGATAATTAATATGACTTTTCCAAGGGGGCGTTTTATCGAAGAAATCCTATTATAATTTTGTAAATGGTAACTGATATAAAGGTATAATTACCGTTTAAATTCTCAATATAGTTAAATGTGGATCATGATTGGATTCAATTTAGAATTGATAGTCATTGTGCGCATTTTGAAAACGCAACGTATATACTTTATAGCTACTTTGTTTATTATTTTGTTCATAAAATGTTACTAATCGTAACGTTCGGTCTTGAGAAAGGAGTATGATAAACTTTAATAAGTTAGAGATTAAATTAAAGGAGTGTTCATGAATGAGTCATGCAGCAGAGACTTTAGATGGATGGTACAGTTTACATTTGTTTTATGCAGTAGAATGGGCTTCTTGGCGTTTAGTACCTGAAGAAGAACGACACAATATGATAACAGAATTTGAAAATAAATTAAATGAATTAAAAGGCGTGAAAGACCAAGGTCAGGGCGACCATGTAATGTATAATATTACGGGTCAAAAAGCGGACATCTTCTTATGGTTTTTACGTCCAGAAATGAAAGACTTAACGAAAATTGAAAATGAATTAAATAAATTAGCCATTTCAGATCATTTGATTCCTACATATTCTTATGTATCGGTGATTGAGTTAAGTAATTATCTTGCTGGCAAATCAGATGAAGATCCATATGAAAACCCACATATTAAATCACGTCTTTATCCGGAACTTCCTACGACTGAATACATCTGTTTCTATCCGATGAATAAACGTCGTAATGAAACATATAACTGGTATATGTTATCGATGGAGGAACGTCAGAAATTAATGTACGATCATGGTATGATTGGACGTAAATATGCAGGTAAAATTAAACAGTTCATTACAGGTTCTGTTGGTTTTGACGATTTTGAATGGGGTGTAACGTTGTTTGCGGAAGACGTGCTTCAATTCAAGAAAATTGTGTACGAAATGCGCTTTGATGAAACAACTGCGAGATATGGAGAATTTGGTAGCTTCTTCATAGGTAATCGTTTAGATACAACGATGTTAAAAACATTTTTTGAAATTTAATAGATAAGAAGCGAGGTGGGTGCTCGTCCCACTTTAATACAAATAGCCGTCAAAGTCATCGGTTGATGAACATTGAGGGCTATTTTAATGCGATAAAATATTTATGAGACTCCCCAAAGGTGGAACATGATTCGGTTACGTGTTTCAAATGCTGACTTCAAGCAACTTTTTCAACAAAGATGATTTTACTACAATTTTATATGACGTTTCATGTTATAGTTGAATCGTTAAGATTTCAATGAGGGAGGCGAAGGCATGCAGTCGGATAAACATACATTGAAACCCACGATTGGACTATTTACAGCTGTGACTATCATTGTAGGAACAATCATTGGTTCGGGCGTATTTGTAAAGCCAAGTTCCGTTTTAGCCTATGCAGGAACGAGTAATATGGCTTTATGGGCTTGGGTAATTGGGGGTGTGTTAACACTCGCATCTGGTTTAACAATTGCCGAAGTAGGGGCTCAAATCACGCGTACTGGTGGCTTATACGCATATATTAAAGATATTTATGGATCGTTTTGGGGATTTTTAACAGGGTACACATTAACGGTACTTTACGGGCCGGCCATTATCGTATCTTTGATTTTATTTTTAGGCATATTGATTACAAACTTCTTTGCCTTGTCCCAATTTTGGATTATTCCTATAGGTGCAGGAATTTTTCTGTTTTTACTTATCACCAATATGGTAGGAACATATTATGCGAATGCAGTTCAAAATGTCACAACATTAGCTAAATTAATCCCAATTATTGCTATCGTCGTATTTGGATTAATTTATGGTCAAGCAGGCATTTTCGGTCAAGATGTCACTGAGCTGATTTTAAATAAAGATGGCACAGTTAACTTTGGGCGCGCTGTACTTGCGACACTTTTCGCTTATGACGGATGGATTATGTTGACGACGATGTCAGGTGAGATGAAAAATCCACAAAAGCATTTACCATTAGCAATGTTTATCGGTATTTTAACAGTGACACTGGTTTACGTATTAATCAATGTGGCGATATTTAAAGTGTTGCCAGCCTCGGACATTTTAAGCTTTGGTAACAATGTGAGTGCTGAAGCGGCGATTGTACTTTTTGGAGGTATTGGTGCAAAGATTGTCAATATAGGACTGATTGTCTCGATTATCGGTACGTTGAATGGGAAAGTAATGACATTTCCACGTATTCCATTCGCTATGGCGCAAGATGGCTTGTTACCTGGTTCGAAAGGTATCAGATACGTGAGTCCACGATTTGAAACTCCAATTGGTGCGCATACGGTCATGTCGATATTAACTCTAATCATTTTAACGTTAAGTTTGACATTCCCGACGGTTTTTGATGCCGATTATTTATCAGAGATTACCATTTTTATTATTTATTTCTTTTATATGGCTGCCTTTATTGGGTTGTTTATTTTAAGACGTCAAAATAAAGGAAAGCCACGTGCATTTTCTGTACCATTCTATCCAGTGCTTCCGATATTAGCACTTTTAGGTGGCATGTTTATTATTATTAATACATTGGTTTCCGATCCTCTGGGAGCAGGTATTGCTGTCATAGGGTTATTAATGGGTGTCCCACTGTACTGGTTTACGGTTAGAAAATCCATTTAACATTGATAGAGAAAGAAGGTGACAACGTGTCGCATACATTACCAACAGATAGAGATGTTGCCAATATTATTATTCTTGCGGGCCGTATTTTGCTTGAATCAGGTGCTGAAGCAAAACGTATAGAAGATACGATGGTCCGCATAGCGGCGAGTTATGGATTTCATGAAGTACAAGGTTATGCGTTAAATATTTTCATTGATTTTTCGTTGTCACCTGACCATGAATCACGCATGGTAAAAATTAACAAAAATGATACGAATTTACGCAAAATCTTTTTAGTGAATCAAGTATCTCGCCAAATTGCGAGAAATGAATTGTCATACAAAGAAGCATATCAAGCATTAAAAGACATTGATAAAAATACAAAACGCTATCATCTAGGTCACAAAATGTTGTTTGCAGGGATGATTTCGATGAGCTTTTTATACCTACTTGGTGGCGGTTGGTTGGAATTATTTCCAGCAGCTCTAGCTGGTGCTTTAGGCTTTTTAGTTACCGAGTTTATGAAGGGAAAACAACTCACGCTTTTTATCCCTGATATGATTGGTTCATTGGTCATAGGTCTTGTCGCTCTTTCTATAAATATGTGGCTACAAAGTCCGAATTTAGGTTCTATTATTACTGCAGCAGTCATGCCAATAGTGCCGGGCGTGTTAATAACGACAGCTATTCAAGATTTATTTGAACGACACATGCTCATGTTTACTGCAAAATTTTTAGAGGCGATTGTGACATCGTTTGGTATTGGTGCGGGAATAACAACAGCATTTTTATTAATAGGAGGTTAAATGATGGTTTTAGTTTTTATGTTTATATTTAGTTTCTTAACCGCCTTCTGTTTTGCTTTTGTATATGACGCACCTAAGCGGCTCTTTATCCCAGCTGGCTTATGCGGAGGATTTGGATATATCATTTTTCATATTGCGACAGTTATTCTTAATGTCGATAGCATTTACGCAAGTTTATTAGGGAGTTTTACATTGGGCATTTTAAGTCATGTTATGGCACGAGTGATGAAGTCGCCAGTCATTATTTTTATGGTACCAGGCATCATCCCCTTAGTCCCAGGAAGTATCTTTTTTAAGGCAGCTCAAAAGTTGCTAACGCTTGATTTTAATGAGGCTAATGTCATTTTTATACGGGCAACACTTATCGCAGGCGCCATAGCTGTCGGACTATTATTTTCAGATCAGATTGCCAAATCTTTTATACGAAAACCAGTACAAATTATAAAACCGAAACGCAAACATATTGAATAATCAATTGAACGAGATTAACGTAACTGTCTCTTGAAGCGGTTATGTTCATCTCGTTTTTTTATTTGATTTAGTTATTAAAATTAATTTGTAATTCCTAACATATATGACACATTGTTTATGAAAAAGTATATATTAATTCCCTATTAATTATGCTATTATATTTAAAATATCCTATTTGGTAGCGCTACCAAATAGGGTGTGTAAAGGGGGAAGGGTGTTTTGATGCAAAATCAGTCTCAATTATTAACTTATTTTTCGAAAAAGCAAGCAGAACGTCAACCGTCATACTCTAAGGCACAATGGATTGGGCTCATTTTAGGTCCATTGTTATTTATAGTGACATTACTTTTTTTTAAACCTGAAAATTTAGCCTTTCAAGGCGTTTATGTGTTAGCGATTACGGCTTGGATTGCTGTATGGTGGATTACAGAAGCCATCCCTATACCAGCGACCAGCTTACTGCCGTTAATTTTATTACCTCTTGGAAAAGTGATGGATAGTGCAACAGTATCCGCACAATATGGGAACGATATTATCTATCTCTTTTTGGGAGGCTTTATATTGGCAGTTGCAATGGAACGATGGGATTTACATACGCGTATCGCGCTTACAATTATTAACAGTATCGGAACGAGTACAGGCCGTATATTACTCGGCTTTATGGTCGCTACCGGCGGACTTTCGATGTTTGTATCGAATACAGCGGCTGTTATGATTATGATTCCGATAGGGCTTGCGATTGTAAAAGAAGTCCATGAATTAAAAACGGATCAAACGAACGATGAAAGTATTTCTAAATTTGAACGGTCCTTAGTACTCGGCATCGGATATGCTGGAACAATTGGTGGACTTGGGACGTTAATAGGGACACCACCACTAATTATTTTAAAAGGTCAGTATGCGTCACATTTTGGTGAAGAATTAAGTTTTGCTCGTTGGATGATGGTTGGAGTGCCAGCAGTCATTTTGCTCTTGTTTCTCGCGTGGCTATATTTTAAATTTATTGCGTTTAAGCATGATATGAAAACGTTACCCGGTGGCAAACAAGTAATTGAAACAAAGCTCAAAGCGCTAGGAAAAGTGAAATATGAAGAAAAAGTTGTTTTCACAGTATTTTTACTTGCAAGTTTTTTATGGGTATCACGAGAATTTCTATTGGCGAAGTGGGCGCCTACAGCATTTGTAGCAGATGGCACGATTGCTATGTTTGTATCGGTATTACTTTTCTTAATCCCGGCTAAACAACAACATCGTCGTATTATCGATTGGACAATTGCTAAAGATTTACCATGGGGTGTATTAATTTTATTTGGTGGCGGTCTCGCACTTGCCAAAGGTATTCAAGATAGTGGTTTGGCCAAATGGTTAGGTGAACAATTAACATTACTTAATGGTGTGAGTCCGATTATCATCGTCATTGTAATCACAATATTTATTTTGTTCTTAACTGAAATCACTTCAAATACGGCAACAGCTACAATGATATTACCTATTTTAGCGACATTATCTGTAGCTATACACGTTCATCCTTTATTGCTCATGGTCCCTGCAGCAATGGCAGCTAATTGTGCGTACATGTTGCCAGTGGGCACACCTCCGAATGCCATTGTTTTTGGAACAGGTAAAATTCAAATTAAAGAAATGGCTATTAAAGGGTTTGTCATGAATATGTTGAGTATTGTTGTTATTATATTGATTGTCTATTTCTTAGTACCACCTATTTTAGGTATCGACATTACACAAAGCTTGCCAATTAAAAATTAAAATGATTAATTATGTCATAATTTATTTGCCAACACCTTGAAAAAATAACAAAAAAGAGTAAAATAAGTAGAGTTATCATTTAAGGAAAGGTGTGGCGTAGTTGAAAAATAAATTCATGGTCTGTGATGATTGCCAAGCAGTGAATTTAAAAAGTGTCATGAACAAGTTGAAAAAAATTGACCCTGATGCTGAAATTGAAATTGGTTGCCAATCGTATTGTGGACCAGGTCGACGTAAAACTTTCGCCTTTGTTAATAATCGTCCTCTTGCTGCACTGACAGAAGAAGAGCTCATGGAAAAAGTGGTAAAACAGTTAGAAAAGCCACGAGATCCTGAAGAAGAGGAACGTTTGCGTCAACGTAATGAAGAACGTAAACGACGCAAAGAAGAGCAAGATCGTAAACTTAAAGAAAAATTAGCGAAACGTAAACAACAGAGCTAAGACAGTGTTGTTTTAATTCAATACATTTAAATCTTTTAAGAGAATGGGAATGGGTAACCCCGTTCTCTTTTTTATTAGATATGCTTTGTATCAATGAAATATTTGATTGAATTGAGTGTGTTTGTATTCTGGGGAAATTAGTGAAAATTGTATGCTTAAACTTCTGTACAAGGGGAATAGTTTCTACGAACGCAATATGTTTATGTTTGTAGGTGTTAAAAATGATTACAGTGTTATTTGGTGGAAGTAGAGAAAATGGAAACACAGCAACATTAACTGAAAAAATTTTAGAAGGTCAAGATTATCGATGGATTGATTTAACGCAACTCACCTTAAAACCAGTTAGAGATGTACGGCATTATGATAGTCAGATTTTAGAATATAATGATGATTATCAACGTGTGATTGATCAAGTTTTAGAGAGTGATGAAGTGATTTTTGCTTCACCAGTGTATTGGTATAGTATTAGCGCAACGTTAAAATCATTTATTGATCATTGGTCTGAAACGCTACAAGATCCACGTTATCAAGATTTTAAAGCAAAAATGCAAAAAATTAATTTCCGACTTGTACTGGTTGGTGGCGATAGTCCGAGAATTAAAGCGCTCCCTTGCGTGCAACAGATCGAATATAGTTTGCAATTTTTAGGCGCACATCTTGCGAGTTATTTGATTGGCTATGCGGAAAAACCTGGTGATATTGAACAAGATCAATATGCGATGAAAGAAGCTGAAAGATGGAATAGTAACTTTCTTGCTTCAATAGATTAAACGTGCAATTCCAAGCATCGAAGGTACGTCAAAATCGGTATCTTATGCTATAATATAATATATTCAATGTGATTAATGCGTATTGTATGAGTGGTGTTTTAACCCTACATTGCGCATTGATTTTTATTTAAGGGAGCGGTTTAGGAATGTATGAAGTAAGAATTGCTACACCTAAGGATGTTATTGGCATTCGAGATGTTGCAACAAAAGCATGGTACAACACATATTTAGATATTTATGCAGCTTCAACGGTTAATGCGTTATTAGCTGCTTCATATAATGAAAGTCACCTCTTAAAACGTTTAGAAGACCAACTGTTTTTAGTCGCAATTGAGGATGGAGACGTCGTTGGATTTGCCAACTTTATTAGTGGCACTGAGTTATATTTATCTGCGCATTACGTACGTCCTCACTCGCAACGTAAAGGTTTTGGACGTTTACTATTAGAGCAAGGTTTCGCGCATTTTAAAGGGCAATATGACGCAGTATATTTAGAGGTTGATACACAAAATGAACGTGGTGTGGCATTCTATGAAAAAGAAGGTTTTGAAATCATACGTACATATGAAAGAGAAATGTATGAGGAAACAATGCACTTGGCTTTAATGAAAAAAACACTCACTACATGATGGGTTAAGGAGGGATCTCGTTTGTCAGAGATACCGTATGTCAACCGTAAATTATCAGAAGAAAAAGTATTCAAAGACCCGATACATCGCTATATTCATGTGAAAGACCAACTTATTTGGGATTTAATTAAAACGAAAGAGTTTCAAAGGTTACGACGTATTAAACAGTTAGGGACATTAAATCTAGCATTTCATACGGCTGAACATAGTCGCTTTGGACATTCTCTAGGTGTGTATGAAATTGTGCGTCGCATGATAGATGAATCATTCAGTGGACGAGATGCATGGCGAGATGAAGACCGTCCATTAGCGATGTGCGCCGCGTTGCTTCATGACCTAGGACACGGTCCATTTTCCCATTGTTTTGAAAAAATATTTAATACTGATCATGAAAAATTTACACAAGCCATCATTACTGGCCATACAGAAGTCAACCAAGTATTACGGCGTGTAAGCCCAGATTTTCCACAAGCAGTTGCTGAAGTGATTAATAAAACACATCACAATAAACTTGTGATTTCAATGATTTCTTCTCAAATTGATGCAGACCGTATGGATTACTTACAACGTGATGCGTATTTTACAGGTGTGTCTTATGGCATGTTTGATATGGAGCGTATTTTACGCTTAATGCGTCCGTCTGAAAATGAAGTGTTAATTAAAGAGAGCGGCATGCATGCGGTTGAAAACTTTATTATGAGCCGTTACCAAATGTATTGGCAAATCTATTTTCATGCAGTAAGTCGTGGCGGTGAAGTGCTTTTAAATAACTGTTTTAAACGTGCAAAATATTTATATGAAACAGGTTATCATTTTGATACTGTTCCAATAGATTTTATACCGTTTTTTGAGGAACGTGTAACGATTGAAGAATATATTAAATTAGACGAAACGGATGTCACTTATTATATGAAAAGTTGGACGAAAGAATCCGACCCGATTTTGAGTGATTTAGCTCGGCGTTTTATTAATCGTGACTTATTTAAATTTATTCCTTTTGATGGGTCTATTATTACCATTTCAGAATTACGTGAACTCTTTGAAAAAGGTGGTATTGATCCTGATTATTACTTTGTAAGTGATTCATTTTCTGATTTACCTTATGATTATGATCGCCCAGGTTCTAATCGACAACCGATTCATTTACTTCAACCTAACGGTGGGATACGTGAAATCAGTAGTCAATCACTGATTATTTCAAGTATTACTGGTATTAAAAGAGAAGACTATAAATTGTATTATCCAAAAGAGTTAGTTCTAAAAATTGAAAACCTGGAAATTAAAGGGGCTATTATCAATTTATTAAATGAACTCAATTCATAATTGAAGGAATACTCATTGATATAATATTAGAGAACGACACATTAATGTCGCATGCTACAGGAGGTATAATCGTGGCAGAACAAAAAGGTTTTAAGTTTAATATTATTAAAAACGATCCTTTAGACGGTCATAAAGGGACAAATATTGGGTCGATTAGTTTAGATAATGTGGCACCTGTGTTTATAGATATTGAGGCGCAAGAAGCGTTTATAGATATTGGTGCGATGCATGCACGTGCGGATGTAGAACGTGGAGTAAAATGGATTACAGATAAGGACACTGTGAACGTTGAAGGTGCTAAAGCATATTGGTTATGCTGGGTGACGACAGAACGTGGTGAGCAAGGTCCTTATTATGCTGGTTTAACAGCTGCTTATTTGCTCGTCAACAAATCTATTAAACGTGGCTATAAAAGCATGCCAGAACACGTCAATATGATGGACAAATCAATGAAACATAAAGTCATCATTGATCATATTGGGGAAGCAAACAAACACGTATTAAAAACATTTTTAGAAACGCATAATGCAGAGATGTGGCGAAACTCAGGTGAGGCGCTGAAACAAGCATTATCTTAAATACACGAATGAGAGGGGCTGGGACATCGTACAGCTCCTTTTATCATTGAAGCCAACAAGTTCATGATATGCTCCCTATAAAGTAGACACTTAAAAAGTGAAAACTTTATAGGGAGTTTTTGTATGAGGAAAAGTAAACTAACACTTGAGCAATATCACCAAATCTTTCGTTTATATGAAAAAGGATATTCCTTTCAATCTATTATCGAAAAGCTCAATCTAGATATCGATAAATCTGTATTATCGCATGCTTACAATAAATATATTAATCATGGTGTAGACTCTTTGTTAATTCGGAGAACAAA
>NZ_JAANBJ010000031.1:0-20384 GCF_011394325.1 Staphylococcus sp. 11007852
TCATTATTATACGCGAGGGCTTTATTTTTTTGAAATAATATATAAAAAGAATCGATTAAGTAAGAATGTTTTTACCTAATCGATTCTTTTTTGGCTAGGAATTATGTCCCAGCCCCGTATGCAAATAAGTGTTGAGTAATTTGAGATTAAAAAAATAGGTAGCCATGCAGAGTGAAATGATATTTCCTAAAGTGAATCAAATCCATCCAATATGCTAGGAGTGCGTATAAAAGTAATATAATTAACACATGTAGGCTTATCGGAAGGACATATGCTTTAAAAGGTGCAGATGGTATAATAATGAAGTCGCCTATCTCTCAGGCGTCAAATTTAGACGCAGAGAGGAGGTGCATATCAGATGGTCGAAGCTCTTGTTCACATCACGACCACAGTCATCAGTGGTTGTATTGTTGCGTTATTTACGCATTGGCTACGTACACGTAACAATAAGAAAAAATAGGCGATATTAGCCAACACCTAAAAATCCCCTCACTATTGCGAGTAGTGAGGGGATTGGTGCATATAATGCACGAAGCTCTTGTTATCTAAATTATAACACTAGTTAATGAAGAAATGCAAAACATGTATTCAGACTACTCGCACTAAAGTAAACTTCTAAATTCTTCATATTGTTTGATATAAAGAGGATCATTTTTCAAAGAATTTTCGAAATAAATTTCTTTTAACTTTAGTATTTCTAATAATTACTCATTATTTTTAACTAATTCATAGTTACTATGGTTCTGTTGCAAAGTTGACTTTATAGTATAATTTTAACAAAAAGGAGTCTTCTGTATGAACTATTTCAGATATAAACAATTCGATAAAGATGTCATCACTGTAGCCGTTGGCTATTACCTAAGATACGCATTGAGTTATCGTGATATATCTGAAATATTAAGAGAACGTGGTGTCAATGTTCATCATTCAACAGTCTATCGTTGGGTTCAAGAATATGCACCGATTTTGTATCAGATTTGGAAGAAAAAGCATAAAAAAGCTTATTATAAATGACGTGTCGATGAGACATATATCAAAATTAAGGGCAAATGGTGCTATTTATATCGTGCGATTGATGCAGACGGCCATACATTAGATATTTGGTTGCGTAAGCAACGAGATAATCGTGCGGCATATGCGTTTATTAAGCGTCTTATCAAGCAATTCGGCAAACCCAAAATGATAATTACAGATCAAGCGCCTTCAACGAAGGTCGCAATGTCTAAACTAATCAAAGATTTTCAACTTAGCCCGAACTGTCATTGTACCTCTAAATATTTAAATAACTTCATTGAACAAGATTATCGTCATATCAAAGTAAGGAAAATAAGTTATCAAAGTATCAATACGGCAAAGAATACGATCAAAGGCATTGAATGTATTTATGGCTTATATAAAAAGAACAGCAGATCTCTTCAGATCTACGGGTTTTCGCCATGCCGTGAAATTAGCATCATGCTAGCGAGTTAATACGAAGTATTATTTTAAACATGAATCTAGAGGTCTATTTTTTAACTTTGCAACAGAACCTTTCTTTGTATCTTTGCAATACAACCCTATTATTGACAAAATTGTGAAATTAAGTTAACATAATAAAAAAATAAATAATTTTTAATATTTTGTTCATTTTTAGAGTTGCGCCAAAAACTTTATTTTTTTATAGTGATTTGGAAGCGCTTTCTCATCTAATACAGAGAGGAGGTCCATTATGGAACAATTTAAAGCGATTATCAGTAAGTTTTTTGGTTTCATCCCTAGATTATTAATCAACATCTTCATCTAATCTTAAGAGTAGTACTTATCACATTAGGGGGCATTCGATGATGAAAATTAAAAAGAGGCATTTTAAACATTTTAGTGTTATCGCTTCAACACTTTTAATCACGGAATCATTACTTGTAGGAGCAAGTACAGCACAAGCGGCAGAACAACAACCTGCTCAGGAACCTAATCTCGCATTACATAATCAAAATCAACAGAACACACCGACGTTAAACAAAGATTCTGCTAAAAATCATGATCCTATCATTTTAGTCCATGGCTTTAACGGCTTTACAGATGACATTAACCCGGCGATGCTTTCTCACTATTGGGGTGGCGATAAAATGAATATTCGCCAAGATTTGGAAGAAAACGGTTATGAATCTTATGAAGCAAGTATCAGTGCTTTTGGAAGCAACTATGATCGTGCCGTTGAACTTTATTATTACCTCAAAGGCGGACGTGTGGATTACGGTGCAGCCCATGCAGCTAAATACGGGCACGAACGTTATGGTAAAACATACGAAGGGGTTTATAAGGATTGGCAACCTGGTAAAAAAGTACATCTTGTTGGTCACAGTATGGGGGGGCAAACCATTCGTCAATTAGAAGAATTACTTAGAAATGGTAGCCCTGAAGAAGTCGCTTATCAAAAAGAACACGGGGGCGACATTTCTCCATTATTTAAAGGCGGCCATGATAATATGGTATCCTCTATCACAACCCTAGGCACACCACATAACGGAACACACGCTTCTGACTTAGCCGGCAATGAACCGATTGTGCGTCAGCTTGTTTTCGATATCGGTAAACAATTTGGTAATAAAGATTCAAGAGTTGACTTTGGCCTTGCGCATTGGGGCTTAAAACAACAACCGAATGAATCTTATGCAGACTATGTAAAACGGGTGCAAAACTCTAAATTATGGAAATCAAAAGACAATGGATTTAACGACTTAACACGTGATGGGGCGACAGATTTAAATCGTAAAACAACAGTCAATCCGAATATCGTTTATAAAACATATACAGGTGAAGCGACTCATGCTTCAATTGGCGGTAAACAAAAAGCAGATTACAATCTGTTCTTCCCGTTCACAGCGACTGCTAATTTAATTGGTAAAGCGACTGAAAAAGAATGGCGTGAAAATGACGGTCTCGTTTCCGTGATTTCTTCACAACATCCATTTAATGAAGCGTTCACACCAGCCACAGATAAAAACCAAAAAGGTGTATGGCAAGTGACATCTACAAGACATGATTGGGATCACGTGGACTTTGTTGGTCAAGACAGTACAGATACAAAACGTACACGCGCAGAATTACAACAGTTCTGGCATCAATTGGCGGATGATTTAGTTCAAAGCGAATTCTTAACTTCATCTAAATAAAATTCAAAAGATTGGAGGCGAAACCCATGACAGCAGACGTTTTTCAGCTCATCGTATCATTTTTCCGCGTAATCAAAAACGTATTCTTTAATTAATTCTATACAAAATTATTAAAAGTTTAATATTGCAAACTTTTTGATATTATAAACAAAAAAAATTAATGTTATTCATATTTCAAATAAAAACCAGTACAAATATCGGTTTTATACTTTTAACGGTTGGTGATTTGTCCACTAGCCGTTATTTTTGTGTTAAATAAAAATAGCACAAATATCTCTATAATTGTAAGTTCCTAAACAAATTTAGGAGAAATATTAGTACTTATATTTAGTGACATATCGAAAATAATCAGAATGAAAGTAAAAATTTAAAAATCATATAATGATTAGAAAGGTCTATTCATTATTTTACAAAAGTATTTTACTGTATCCATCTAGAGTTTGTCAGGCTGTGACATTAAGAATGGGCATCACACAACAGTTATCAAGAATGGATACTCGCAAAGTACAAGAGCTTAAATGACATTCGCTCTTGAAAGGATATTTTATCTTACTTTGAAAATAACGATTCTATCGTAGGGAATATAGCCAAACTTCTACAGCTATAACACTGTACGTAGGATATAGATGTATATTTCTAATGATGTAAAGCTAATTGTTATTAGAAAGCGTGCAAGTAGCATTTCTTAGAAACATATCAATAAAATTATTTTTATTGATATACCTTCTCCTCATTAACTTATATTAAATCATTATTTATAATTAATATAGTATTTTAAATTTATTTTTATATTATATTAACTATTTAATAATCTAAAGGTATTTAGGAACAAATATATGTCCAAATACAATAAATTAAAATGAAATTTGAAGTTATTATTAAAGTTTTCAATTGTCTTATATAGCCTACATTATAACTAGTTCAGATTTTTTAATTCTTGTTAATTTTTGATGAAGAACTCAAGTTAACTTATGAAGCCAGATGCCACATTTTAGAGTCTTTAAAATTTAATAATAAAAACTACAGTACGTACTATAATATTCTAATAACTTAAGTGTTTCAATAGTATCAATATATACACAGAAATATCTAATTTCAGCAATATAACTTCATTGTTTAAAAGAACCATAAGCCTATTATTTTTAATTGAATAAGGGGATGATTAAAATTGCTAAAATTAGCCACTAAGGTTTTAGTATGTCTAAGAATATACTAAATAAAAGGAATGTATTACTTAAAAAGTATTTGTAGTTAAATGCATTTTTAATTATTTTAATACATAAATTTATTATATTTTTGAAAATATACTTTTAAAAATGAAGGCAGATAGGAGTAATATTTCGACACTTGTGCAATATTGAACAAAATTTTTTCGGAAAAAGCTAATATTAAAGTGGAAAATTAAATTTAAAATAAGGGGTTTTGCATATGGATAAAAAAATATTATTATCTTTATTTTGTTTGGTAATCATATCATTAATATTATCTCCTATTTATGACGTTAAAGGAATTTATGCAAGAGAAAACACAATATCTACACTAAATGAAAACACGTCCCCAAAAGTAAATAAGGAACTAACTGCGTCGGACCAATTGGAGGAATCTAATGAAATAGAAAAAGTATTAAATAATAAAGACTTAAACAAAATAGCACAAAAATACGAAACAAATAGGGATTCAAATCCAACTATTCCTAAAGGAAATGAAGGGATAGTAAAAAAAAAATAAATACCCAATAATATTAGTGCATGGATTTTCTGGTTTTTCAGATGAAAGCAAACCGTTGATTCTTCCTTCTTATTGGGGAGGAGTCAAAATTGATTTAGATAAAGTATTATCACAAGAAGGATATTCTGTTAAGGAAGCAAGAGTAAGTCCTTATTCTAGTGCAAAAGATAGAGCAATAGAATTATATTATTACATTAAAGGTGGAAAAGTGGACTACGGTGCTTATAGGTCTAAAAAGTATGGATTTGAAAGATATGGTAACACCTACCCAGGAATTTATAAAAATTGGAAGCCTGGTAAAAAAATTCATTTAGTTGGACATAGCTATGGTGGGCCTACTATACAATTATTAGAAGAACTTTTAAAAAATGGAGATAGAGAAGAAATAAAATATCACGAGCAGCATGGTGGAAATATTTCTCCAATTTTAAAAGGAGGAAATAATGATATGGTTTCATCTTTGACAACTGTTGCTGGGCCACATAATGGATCTCTAATATCTGAGAAAATTTCGAAAACTCCTTTTTTACAAGAAAAAGCAATTAATGCGATAGCATTAGCAAGTAATAAATTTACTAATGTAGACTTTGGTTTTGAACACTGGGGGCTTAAGCAGAGAAAGAACGAATCACTTTTAGAATATTTAAATAGAGTTAAAAAGAAACAAATCTGGAAAACAGATGACTTTCCTTGGTATGATAGCAACTTGAAAGGAGCAAAGGAACTTAATGATAAATTCACAATGAACAAAAATATGGCTTACATTTCGATAACAGGCTTAGATAGTCACAGAAACATATTTGGTAATCAAAGTTCAAATAAATATATGTTTACACCACTGAAACCATTAGCTGATTTCAATGGCAGTAAAGCTCCAGAAAGTTGGCAAAAAAGTGATGGACCTATTTCTTTAGCGAGTGGACTTTTTCCATATAACAAGCCTTTTAGAGAAACAACGTTTCATCAAAATCCAAATCTAGGTGTTTGGAATGTCATGCCTACATTGAAAAATTGGGATCATTTAGATTTGATTGGTTGGGGGAAAAGAGATAAAAATGTTACACCATCAATGGTAAAACATCTTTATGAGGAATTGTTTAATTACTTATCCGATGTAGAAAGAGTACAACAAACAGTTTCTGTTGCAAAGTCAAAAAGGCATAACTAATTATCGTTTTCACACCTGAACATTTACGGTTCTGTTGCAAAGTTAGAAAGATAAGTATCTAACCTTATGTTTAAAATAATACTTCGTATTAACTAGCTAGCATGATGCTAATTACACGGCATGGTGAAAACCCGCAGATCTGAAGAGATCTGCGGTTCTTTTTATATAGTCCATAAATACATTCAATGCCTTTGATCGTATTATTTGCCGTATTAATACTTTGATAACTTATTTTCTACTTATTTAATTTTAACTATATTGACCACTGCGGATTTAACTGTAACACTTGTGTTTGATACAAATCTTATACCTTTAGTAGGAGAAAGTTTAATTGAAAATACAGTATCTAATAGAAGTGCGATAGAAAAAAATTATTGCTATAGTATCTCCTATGATAGCAGGTACAATCTACTCTCTAATCCCATTAAAAAGTTTTTTGATAACATTTTTATGTACTGAAATACTTGCATTGCTTACTGCTCTTTTTATAAATTATCCAAAAAACAATTCAGATGATCGCTCTAGTATAAGTGATATATGTTTGCATAAAGGATTTCAATCCTCTACTAATTATTTATGGTCTCATAAAGATATTCTTTTTCTAGTATTATTAGGTGGTTTCATAAATTTTCAGTTATCCTTCTTAAATGTTGGTATACCTTCAAGTTTTACTCAGTATTTGCAGATGATCGCGTCTAACTTAGGTATTATGCAAATAGCTACTCCTTTGGGCATGGTCCTAATTGCTATAATTTGTCCTATGATTAAATTAAAAAGTAGTGTTTGGGAGAAAAATGTACATGGTCTATTGATTATGTTTCTTTCTATATTGTTAATTACATTTACCTTTGTTTTCACATTCAATAATCTCATGATATTAGTTGTATTTATGATATCTAGGTTATTGCTAGGAATTGGAGTTCAATATACAAACATACCTTCAATAGTATATTTCCAGAAAAACATTCCTGATAAAATTAAAGAGATTTTTCGTTTTTTTAAATAGCACTGTTCAAAGTACAGTAGGATTTTTACTCGCGGGAATTCTTCTTAGCATTAATAATATATTTTTTTAATATTTTTTCTATTTCAGGAATACTTAGTTTGTTTTTAGCATTATACGCATTACGATTGAAAAATAAATTTTAACTAACTATAAATTAAGAGAGCGTTCTAGGATATTTACACTAGTCTTTTGCATTTCTTCGTAGTATAGTGTTATAATTTAGTTAACAAGAACTTCGTGCATTATATGCACCAATCCCCTCACTATTGCGAGTAGTGAGGGGATTTTTAGGTGATGGCTAATATCGCCTATTTTTTCTTATTATTACGTGTACGTAGCCATTGCGTAAATAACGTAATAATGCAACCACTGATGACTGTGGTCGTGATGTGAACAAGAACTTCGACCATCTAATATGCACCTCCTCTCTACGCCTTTATTGAGGCCTGAGAGATAGGCGACTTCATTATTATACCATCTCTACCTTTTAAAGCATATGTACTTGGGATAATCCTATATATGTTAATAACATTATCTTTATAGATTCTGTTGTCAAGTTGTATCTATATTATATTTTCAACAAAAATAGTATTCTTCACGTACTATTCAAGATATAAACACTTTAATTAGAATGTTATTACTGTAGCTATTTTTAAGAACTATGTTTAGGTATCTATCATGATATATTTGAAATATTAAGAGGAATGATATTCATAGTTCATCAATTAACATCTATTAGATTGATGATTTCAAGAATAAGCCTCCTATGCTATATCACATTAGGAAGAATTAAAATAAAAATCTAAATGACATATTGATAAAACATTTATCAAAACCAAAGTTACAGATATTGCAAATATAATATAAACCTAACTTTTCAACAGAAGGTCCTAAACCATACGTATAGAACATGGTTTACATTTATATAATGACGCACCACAAAAACCTTTCACAAAAATTTTTGTGGTGCTTTCCTTTAAAGTCTAGAACCTATTTTCCGTTCTTGCAACCATATAAACTTATCCTTAAAATTTATTAGATTTCCCCTTTTCTAATGCATTGAACCAAGTAATTACGTCACCATTAAGGTTATACCCCGTGATATTATCTCCTACTAGTGTGTAATATGCTGGAGTTTGTTCAAGCTTTTCTTCAAACTCCCTGTCTGCTTTTTGTTCAGGGGTTTCATATACATTTATTTTTTTAACAATAAAATTGTTGCTTAAAAGTTCTCCACTTACTGGATCTACCACTACAAAATTTAACTCCTCACCATTATTTAAACGAAATCCGACTTCAAAAGCATTAAATGAAAATTCACCTTTTTCATTCACCTGTAAATCAGGAAATTCGTTACCTTCTCCTAGACTTGAAGTAATATTAATCACTGAATTTGCAAATTTTGTTTTACCTTTGATTTCTCTTGTACCCTGACTTCTGTCGACAGGTTTATCTATACCACGATCATTTTCATAAACAAAACCATAAATATCTTCAACTTCTAAATCAGCTGTACCATTGTCTAAGATAACCACTTTTGACACATCATTAGGAGAATACGATGTTGTAGCAGTAGATACATTTGCAAAGTCACTTGATTTAAGATTGAAAATTAAAGGAATGAGCGCTTCTTCCTCATCATCTGGTTTGAATGTAATCGAAATTAAGTCACCTTTGTTGATTTGATAATTTTCAAACGGTTTACGTTTGAAATCAAATTCAAAATATCCTTTATCATCAATGAATTTCCAAACACCTTCGTTACGTGCTTTTGCCCGAGATAGTGATGTGTTTTTGTCAAAATCATCATAACCTAAATTAATAAACTTATTATTAATAGCAAGAGCCACACGACCTTTCACAGATGTGTGGCCTTTAATAATACCAGAATTCTTAAGGATTGGTTCTACGAGTACTTGGTGATGACCATTTTGCTTGTCTAATTGTTTCGTAGGAATTGCATAGGCTTTATCATAACGACCTGTTGTTGTCGTTTCCATGGCCTCTGCACCTTCTTCTAGCATAGATTCTTCTGAATCTTCTTCAGATTCAATATCAAAATTTGATGAACTCACATCAATTTTTTGATTAAATACAATTTTTCTATCATTCAAATTAAATTTAAATGACCCTGACTCATCTGATTTAATAAATCCACTGTCTCCGTCTTCAACTGAACCTAAACTTTTGTCATCAATTGTTAATGAAATGGTTTGATTGGGTAAAGTTTTTCCTGTGATTGTTGTATCACCAGCCGTCACTTTATCTAATTTAACGTAGTTCTCTTTTGCATCTGTTTTCTTTCTCCCTATCGCTTTAGTATGTTGAACAACTACGTTTGTTCGTGTTTCATTCATAATTTGACTTTTAGATTCAGCTTGTTCTTTCTCAACCTTTTGAATACTTGTTGATTGGGAGTCTTCAGCAACATTTTCAGAAGCTTCCGCCTGTCCTTGCATAGTAATATACATCGAAGCGATGGCAACAGAAACCAAAACGACTTTGTTTTTACGTAATTTGAATTTCTCTCTCATTCACAAACTCCTAAATGTTATTCTTTATATTCAACATCGATACGATCGATTTGAGTTGCATCAATTACATTCCCCATACGATGTTCTTGTAACTTGTTGTCTAAAACGAATGAATAATAATTATCTTCAATATTTTTGTCCTTCATATGGACTGTAATAACCCCACCATTATTACCATTAGTATATAAATTATGGTTTTTAATTAATTCATTTCTCAATCTAAAGTCTAATTCTTTTAATGTAACCTTGTCTTTCAATATAGGTAAATTCCCAACTTGTCTTTGGAAAATAGCACTTCCGTTAGTACTTTTAAGTGAAATTGTTGGATTAACAGACCAGTCTTTATAATTTGCTTTTGAAGACTCTGAAATCCCTCCAATCGTCTCAGTTTCAGAGAATTTAGAGTTATTTTCTTTAACTACAAAAACATCTATATTAGAAATGTTATTTAGTTTCAAATTGTCTTTATCTTTACCAACTAATTTAACATTGGTTACTTGTCCTCTATCAATAATTTTTATAATATTGCCTTCTCTATCACCTTTGACATTCCTTAACTCAAAAGGTATTTTACTATAATACGATTTTAATTCTTCAGTACTAATTTTATTTTGAGCTACTTGTTCCTCTGCTGCATCTACTGATTGAGCTTTTGTTGTTAAAATTCCTGCTGTTAAAATCCCTAATGCTAAACTTGTTTTAGCAATTGTAGATAATTTCATTGTCATTGCTCCTTTTATCTATTTTCCTAAAATAATTGATTATCGGTGATTACGTAATACTAACAATCAAATTTATTATAGACTTGTAGGTTAAAGGTTAAAATTAAATATTTCTTAAGTTAAATTTAACGTTTATTAATTATGTTATAAATATGGCCTCTTTAGTGCGTAATTACTATTAAAGGACAAAAGAGCTCCATATCAACGTTTTTATCGGGTGTCTACTATGGTCATGTTTGTAAAATGATGTGTTAATGACATGAAATTTAGGTGTATTTTGAATCTTTTGAGAAATTACGATTGTAGTAGATGTGGACTGTGGAAGCAGTAAAAAATCCCCCAAATGCATCACACTTAAATGATATGCCGTTTATTTGCACATGTCTTTATGGACTGTATCCGGTAATGCTTTATATAAGTAGAAGTATGTTTGCGTTTCCTAAAGCATACTTGTTACCTATTATAAGTGACATTTACCATCACTGTTGATTTTGGCGTAGATAACGATATTAGCATTGTCTCTGTCTCTACCATTGGTTAATTGAATCAAAAGTCTACAGTAGATTTATCGCTATTATTAGTGATGACTTTCCAAAACACAACGTCTGAATCTAAGTGACAACCCACAACATGTGTTTTCATCTGTCCTTATTGATATCATTCCAGACATAGTCTTCTGAACAATTTAATACAACAAAATCATTATTCTCTAATTTTAAAAGTGACATCTCCGGTATCTTCATTATTAATTTTGACATTATTGAAACATAGACGTTTAAATAATAGACATAAAATTAGCAACTGTTGTCATTCAGACTAAGTACATAATTAAATTCCCTTTAATGTAGTTTTAACAATTCTTTAATTTCTTTATTGTGTATTCCTCATTATACTTTTAAATCGTGGTGGGAAATTATAAGAATAGGAGAGTTTTATGGATGAATAAAAAACTAATTTGTCTATCATTAACCGCATTATGCGCCACTCAACTTTTAACGTATAAAGAGGCAAATGCAATCGTAACAGGAGAAAAAAATCAATATCAATCATCTTCTCTAAATTTAAAAGGCAAAATATCTGATGAAAGGTATGCTAAATCATACAGAGATAGTTTAGGAGAATTGTTACATGGCTTACAAGCCAAAAAAAATATCGGTTATGATGAAAAAGAGTATGAAAATTTATATAAAGAATATACTAATAAAGTATTAGCAGAAATTGAAGCAGTAAATAAATTTAATTTAGAACAAAAAGAAATAAATTCACTAAAGAAAAAAAACAAAAAAATACCTGAAGGTGTATTCGGATTAACTTATGATAGATATATTTCAGTATATAACAATTTAAAAGAAAACAAAGTGAATTTTGAAAATAAATTAAAACAAGTTGCAGAAAAGCATCTAGACCTAAAAGAGTTTAATAGTTTTCAACAGTATGAGGCAAATAAAAGAATAAATACATTAGAAAATAAAATATTACTCATTGGTCAAGCTTTTTATGATAAATATAACTTTGAAGTAAACACACTTTATAATAAATTAGATCTTATAGTTGGTTTTGAAAAAGAGGATAGAAAGCTAAGAGAACCTAAAAATGTAAGAATTCTAAATGCAATGGTAGAAGATTTAGATCATATAATCAATGAATTTTTCATAGATATCAATAAAGTGCGTCCAGAGAATATAGAACCTTTAACAGCAGATGAAAATAATAATCGAAAAAACATAAATAAATTATTAAATGAAGTTGAAAAATCTAAAAATTATTCGACAAAAAAACCTTCTCAAATTAAAGAAAAAGAAGTTAACTCTATTAAAGTAGAAGGATTTAAGAAAAAGTATGATGATGAATATGAAGCAATGAGAAAAAATGCTATAGAAAAAATTAATTCTAAAAATAAGAAGTTAGTTGCAAATCTTGATTATGATGAAGAGCCTAAAAAAAAGGATAAGCAACGGCTTAAAAGAAAGGCTAATCAAGAACTTCAACAAGTTAGTGGTTTAAGTAATAGCGAAAAAAACATTAATTATACAGTTGAATATGAGGACAAAAAACAGTTTAACGGTGACATAGTTAATAAAGAATATAACACTGCTGAATATAGTAATGGCTCAGTTCAGTATGGACCTAAACCTCAGTTTAACAGCAATATAATTAGTAAAAATAATAATATTACTGAATATAGCAATGGCTCAGTTCAGTATGGACCTAGACCTCAGTTTAACAGCAATATAATTAGTAAAAATAATAATATTACTGAATATAGCAATGGCTCAGTTCAATATGGACCTAGACCGTAAATTACAATAAACTCTTATTTTCACAGTTATAAGATAACTGTCTAATTTTTCGTTTAAAATAAAAACAGCCGTAAATTTCAAAATTTACGGCTACTTATTATGCTACCATCTTAATCCTATATTCATCAACTAAGGAAGCCCCAAAGTATCATATTAATAATCAACTATGTTTCCTGTAACTTTACAACGAAATAAATTCAATATTTTAAAATTATTGTTCTATAATATCAAAAGTGATATCACCAAGATCTTCAGTATTAATTTTCACGTTTTCTCTATGACTTTGTAATTCTTTATGTGTTTCAAGAGTATATCTATCACCAGATTTGGTGTTTATGACAATATCTCCTTTTGGAAGCTTATCACCTATGTACAAACCATAAGAAATATGCGCAAACCTTACAATATGATCTAGTTCTTTAAGCGTAATAAGTCCTTTATTTAACGTGATATTACGCCTAGGTGTAAATGTTTTACCTTTATAATGATAAGTACCTCTAAAGTGTAAACGTACTTCATTTGGTTTCAAAGGCGCCTCAGAATATGCCCAATATTTTAAGTTCCCTTGTCTATTTCCTATTTGTGATTTGCTATATCTATCAAATAACTTTTTAACTGCTGCTGCTTCATTTTGTAGTTGCACTGCTTGCACATTAGCCTTAGCTTCATGAGCTATACCCAAAACATTACCTAAAGCTGATGTACTTGTAGAGCTAATTAAAATAACTCCTGTCATAGCGAATTTTGTTAATAAACCGAAAGACATAATAATCAATCTCCATTCTAAGTTGAATTTAAGTTTTTTAACCTTACATCATGATGTATTTTTATTATATAACTAAAAATTTTTAAAAAAAGAGATAGAAGATTAAAATATCTTAATTAAACCTTAATCCTGGAAATTCTATTACAAATTAAATCCATGAAATTATGTGCAAAAACAAAGGCATAAATATTACTTTACAGGTGAGATAAATCTAAAGTATTAGATCTTTGACTAGATTTAATAATAAAGATCTTGTATGTTATTAATATCGCTTGTATATAAGTTTTAAGTTTCAATTAGAAAAGACAATTTCTTCACTAGAAGATATTACCTAAAAATAGACTGTCGTTATACCCTGGAATATAATGACAGTCTATTTTTATTTTCCTAACTTGACTTATACTATATGTCGTGACTCAATATATTCTCTTTTTTAAACTAAAAGGTAATAATAGAAATAGCATTACAAAGCTCGATATCAATATTACTAGTCTGACTATAGCGGTAAAATATTAGTCATGCGCGTGGAATTTTATGCCCTTGCAACCGAAACAAATACAAGAACGTCTTTTACATCTAAGATTAATGGTAGTAGGCTTACGCGCAATCATAACTCACATACCACTTATATGTTAATAACTTCGGAAATATTAACTAAATTGAAAGATCATTTCTATGGTAAAATCATTGTTTTTATCAAATAGCTGAATAAACTATTGTATAAATAAAATGGTACTTTAGACGTACATGTAATGAGTACAATACCATTCAATAAATTATGATATCATCCTAGTTATGTCTAAACATATTACACTTTCTTCAAGTTGAAAATACTTAGTAGATGGTACACGACCTCCTCTCATATTGTTAATAATAAATTATCGTCTAGACGTCTTAATCCTATTAAAACAGATGTAGTTATAATTAGATCATTAGACGACAAAGGTCATTCCAATGTTATAAAAAATCATATTGCAGTTGAAGGAGATATGCATGGTTTAGAGGCATTGTAGGTTATCACTTGTAAATTCAAAAATCAAGACGATTATACCACGCTATACAATGAACGAGAATTCACAAAATATATCGCTACAACATTAAAAATCTGAATTAGGTTTAACAGTGTATTATGTACCTTACACCTTGTTGCTGTTTTTACTTACTATGTATAAGTACGTCGAAATTTATTTACATAGTTTTAGCATCAAAAAATGATCCCCCCAATATCTTCCTATTATATTATCCTAAAGGAGATTACCTGTATGAATAACACAAAACCATATCAAAGAAATAACAAATTAATTTTAGGAGTTGTACTTAGTGTAATTACGTTTTGGTTGTTTGCACAATCATTAGTTAACGTTGTTCCACCTTTACAAAAAAGTTTTGACACAGATATTGGTACAATTAGTATCGCAATATCACTAACCGCACTCTTCTCTGGAATGTTTGTCGTTGGAGCTGGTGGATTAGCTGATAAAATAGGTCGCGTAAAAATGACAAATATTGGTTTATTACTAAGTATCATTGGATCTATTTTAATTATCATTTCAAATTTGCCATTACTACTAATTATAGGTAGAATTGTTCAAGGCTTTTCAGCTGCTTGTATCATGCCTTCAACACTTGCTTTAATGAAAGCCTATTTTGAAGGTGCAGAACGTCAATGTGCTTTAAGTTATTGGTCTATAGGTTCATGGGGTGGTAGCGGTATTTGCTCACTATTCGGTGGTGCTATAGCCACAACATTAAGTTGGCGATGGATTTTCATCTTTTCTATCATTGTTGCGATTTCATCGTACCTTTTAATCAAAGGTACACCCGAATCCAAATCAAGATCAAATGTAATTTCTAGATTTGATATAAAAGGATTAATCGTTTTAGTAATAATGTTATTAAGCTTGAATATCGTCATTACAAAAGGTTCGACAATGGGATTCAAATCCTTTTATTTTTATGGATTAATTACAATTGTAATCACATCATTTATATTGCTTATTAAAACCGAAAAAAAAGCCCTGAACCCATTAATTGATTTCAAGTTATTTATGAATAAACCTTACACAGGTGCAACAATTTCTAACTTTTTGCTTAACGGCGTTGCAGGTACTCTTATTGTCGCAAACACCTTTGTTCAACAAGGATTGGGGTATACAGCACTTCAAACAGGATATTTATCCATTACTTACCTAGTAATGGTTCTATTGATGATTCGTATCGGTGAAAAATTGTTACAAAAATTAGGTGCTAAAATCCCAATGTTACTCGGCACCTCAACCGTTGTTATTGGCATAAGTTTAATTTCATTAACCTTTTTGCATGAAACAACCTATATAATTTCCTGTATTATTGGTTATTTATGTTTTGGGCTAGGATTAGGCATATATGCAACACCTTCAACTGATACAGCGATCTCAAATGCACCTTCAGATAAAGTTGGCGTTGCTTCAGGTATTTATAAAATGGCTTCATCATTAGGTGGTGCATTCGGTATTGCCTTTAGCGGTGCTATTTATGGCATGACTGTTATGTTATCTGACGTATTCCAAGGGGCTATGATTGCATTATGGATAAACGTAGGTATGGGAATTATCGCGTTAATAGCAATAATATTTACAGTTCCAAATAATCATTCTCAAAGAAATACATAATAAATAAAATCCTAGCAATGAATTATCCCTTTCATTACTAGGATTTTTAACTAAAACAGACATAAATTAGTAGTTATATTTAACTAAAAAATCTTCTAGCACCTCGTCAACTATTGATTTTATAGAAGTATCTCGATCTAGAGCCATTTGATTTAGTCTTTTTTTTATATCAGTATCGACTCTCATAGTAGTACTTTTAGGTACTGGTTTATAATTCTCAGTATATTTTACTTCAGATGTATCTATATTATCTAAAAATCCTGCCATATAGTTCACTCACTCTCAATTAGTTTAATTCTATTGACTAATTCCTCATAGACCTTATTAAACATATATATTACTTTTTTATCATGCATATCCTTGTTTTTAATTCCATCTACTGCAAATTTCTTTATTCGTTCCCTTTGATATATTTGGTTTTCAAAAAGTGCTTCAGAAAATGCTGTTTTAGATATGTCTAATATCTGTTTATCTACTCGTCCACTTTTTTTAATTAACACTGGTACAGCTCCAACTAACTCAAATTTTAAATCTGACTCCTTTTTTCTATCCCTTAAAAAATTTACAAATGAGAGGCTACTTTCATAAGCTGATTGTTGTGTCTGAAATACCATTAAAATATAGTCACTGGCATAAACAGCATTATTAGTAAAATCCGAATTAATAGTAGGAGGCACATCGATAAATATATAATCGAATCTATCGATTTCTTTGATTTTCTCAATAACATTTTTTAAAATATACCTTTTTTTTAAAATATCAGTTTTAGAAATGATATCAGATAGATTAGCTAAAGAAGAATCAGCAGGTAACAGTGATAAATTAGATGTTAGTCTCACAATACTTTTTTCTATATCACCATATTTTAGCATATCTATAAAAGACATTTTCTCTTCCTCAAAACCTGGGTAAGTTCTTTTTATAATTTGAGTGGCATTACCTTGTGGGTCAAAATCTATTAAAAGAACTTTTTTTTCGTAATTTTCAGATGCAATATAAGAAAGTAAAGTGGCTACTGTGGTTTTACCCACACCGCCCTTAAAATTACCAACTGTAATTATATTCATAGTCATACCTCCTATTTTCTATCTTTAACAGTCCACGTACGTTTGTTACATGTAACATGTTACTATTCAAATTTCTCTTTTTCAACCTTTTTTGTTTTCTATCTTTAAC
This sequence comes from Staphylococcus sp. 11007852, assembly GCF_011394325.1. NCBI lineage: Bacteria > Bacillati > Bacillota > Bacilli > Caryophanales > Staphylococcaceae > Staphylococcus > Staphylococcus sp. 11007852. Next base: position 17,204 of record NZ_JAANBJ010000031.1, read on the forward strand.
AGTCCACGTACGTTTGTTACATGTAACATGTTACTTAAGGAAAGTTACAATTTTTATTGTGTCTTATTGATTACTTTGTTACTATTAAGTTAACTTTTAGTAACACTAAAAAGCGTTTAATCGGGCCAACGATTAAACGCTTAGGGTAATAAACGCTAACATATATGCTCTAAATGATGCGTTGTTTATATTTTTGAGTAATTAATAGTATAAATTATAAGCAGTAAAATTTCAAGAGTCAGTCATTATTTAGAATATAAAAGCGTTTTTATTATCTCTAACCTACTAAGGAAAGAGGTTTATATTATGTCAAACAATTATTTCACTGTTCAAGAAAATTATAAAGAACGTTTTTATCAAATACCCAAAATTTTTTTTACTAATGAAAAATATAAAAAATTATCTAATGATACAAAAATTGCTTATGGAATTTTACGTGATCGGGTAGATCTATCAATTAAAAACAATTGGGTCGATGAATTAGGAAATATATATTTTATATACACAGTAAAACACTTAGAAATAATTTTAAACTGTGGAAATAAAAAAGTAATTAAGATAAAAAACGAATTAGAAGATGCAGGATTGCTAGAACAAAAAAGATTAGGCTTAAATAAGCCTAATATGTTGTACCTGAAAAAACCAATAGTCACTAAAGAGGACATCTATATAATTAATAATATAGATGGTGATCTCAATAATACGAATGAAGGTAGTCAAAACACGGAAGTGTCAAAACGACACTTCCAGAAGTGTCAAAACGACACTTCCAGAAGTGTCAAAACGACACTTCCAGAAGTGTCAAAACGACACTCTAATGATACTGATATTAATGATACTGATATTAGTGATACTGATATTAGTGATACTACTACTAAAAAATCTTTAAAAAGTGGTAGTAGTTGTAGGAAAAATTATTTAAAATCGCTTTTGAAAAATGAGTTCTATTCAAATCCAACAAAAGCATTTATTGAAAAAATACATAAACTGAGTGAAAACATGAGTGACGAGCTTTTAGAATATGCTGTGAATTATGCATCTGAAAAGGGTGAAAACCCTAAGCAGTATTTAACTAAAATTTTAGAAATTTGGTTTAATAATAATATTTACAACTTATCTCAAGCAAAAAGTTTTAATATTAAACCTATCAAACATTCACTCAAAAGTAAGGAAAAAACACCTAGATGGATAACTCATCCCGAAGAATATAAATTAAAAGAGGAAAATGATCAAAATTTAGCTGCAGAAGCCCAAGCTTTTAAAGAACACTTGATCAACAAAAGAAGAAATTATAATTAGATTATCTTTAACCGGTATATACAAAACTATTATTTAGCATAAAGTTTATAGATTTAAAGATAACGTATATGTATTTGAATATTATATTTTTTACAATACGCATTGTTTATTACGTTGTGGAAGTTAATTCTTGCACATGTAAAAATATGATTCACTAAACGCAAGATTTAAATAATAGCACCTTTAAGTTTTACTTTCCATTAAAAAAATAATCTAAGGGAATTCAAAAATTTTTATCTCAAACAAAAAATATGCATACCCAACATTATATTTAGAAATGTAGCTATTAATGATTATTCATATGTCATCTATAAAAGTTAAACAATAATTTAAGCCTTCAATATGTTAATTTTCATGAAAAATCTATAATACACACTCTTAAATCTTATGTATATTGACTCTATTTTTTCCTCGACTCTTTATTTATAATTTAAAAATGAAGAAGTATGCATGTATGTACCTAAATAGTATTCAATAGAAAATGAAAAGGGTGTTTTCATAACGTTGCATCCCTTTGTCGCTAGTATGAAAACAAATGATTCTCAAATTGAAACATTTGTTTGAAGTGATAGACGCTCGTCACAAGTTAAGAACCATATACTTATACTTCATCAAGGTGGTATGAAAAAGAAGACATTCTGACGTGGAGTTACGAGGACCATTGATTTGCTAACACATTGAAGCCTCGGATAAAAAATGCAGGGGGAGTCATTTATACTTATTTACTAAATATAGAGTAGCCATCAACCTATGTCTCCATAAAAAGCTAAAGTGCCCCTTTGATAATTTGTTTTTAGACTAAAAAGATTCTATTAACATAGGTATAAAGGTAAATGAATTGTTTAGTATATGCAAGATTAAGACTAATTCAAATCTTCTAGACTTTAAGTATATAATGCTATAAATAATAGATGATTGGAAATATATAAGAAAATCTATTGTGCTATTTGGATAATGTGTAAATGCAAATACACACGATAATATCATCATTCCTATAATTTCATAGTTTCTAAAGACATATTTTAAACCTATAGCTCTGTAAGATAACTCTTCAATGAAGGGCCCAATAATAAGTCCTGTTATTGTCATCCATAAAATTTGATTTTTTGAAAAAGATTGTTGCAAAACTGAATCATTATTGGTTGTTTGATAGTCATTCAACATGTATAAAATGTTGTCAATACTAAGGGATATAAAACATAATATCATAGCAAATATGATATCACTGACCCTGAATTTTTTTTAAAGAAAACAATTTCAATTGATTCCTTCTAATCAAATAAAGAGCTAAAGAAAAGAAAACTGTTCCGACGAGTATACTTGGAATGTGTATATTTTCAGTATTAATAATATAGAAACCTATCAATAATAAAAATATAGTTATTGAACTAATATACCTTCGAGGTGCTTGGAGAACTTTTTGTTTTTTGGAGGAAAATAGTTTTATCTTTTTTTAAGACCACTTAAAGTTCTAAACGCTACTTGTTTTAATCTCTTCAACATAATAAGTACTAACCTCCTTCTGTTTAATTTTTCTCACTTTAAAAATCTATGTTAGTTAAATGTTAAATATTGATTAACTTTAATCTCTATCTCCATTGAAAATGGAATTTTTGACAATAACATAATCAACTTTATGAAGTGCACCGATATCTTTACCACCCGCATAAGAAATAGAACTTTGTAAGTCCTCTTGCATCTCAGTAAGGGTATCTTTGAGTGAACCTTTATGTTCTACAAACATCTTTTTGCCTTCAACATTTTTACGTTCACCTTTTTGATATTCTGATGCACTTCCAAAATATTCTTTATACTTTTTACCATCAACTTCTACTGTTTCACCTGGAGACTCATCATGAGCTGCAAATAAAGAGCCAATCAT